>JALQSZ010000080.1 GCA_023264135.1 Acidimicrobiales bacterium | reverse complement strand
AAACTCAAGCGCGGATGCACGCCGCACGCTTTCAGCGCGCACACGAGTGCGAAGTAGTCAAGCAACCAGTTGCCGACGGCGGCGGCGAGTGCAGCACGCCATCGCGCGCCCAGACTGCTCACCATCTGGTCGCGTTGACGGACAATTCCTTCCACTGTTGGTCCACCGGTGCGACCAAGGCGTTTGTTGATGACCGACGCAATCGATGTCACGACTCGACCAAACCAAAGAATTGGTCGATCGAAACGAACAAGTGAAAACGCAAACGCAAAGAGTGCAACCGCAAGAACGGCGCCGCCCCATGCGACGTGAATCATTCCGTCTGGGATCGGTGCGCCCAGAATCGAAAGAAAGAGCGCGACCATTGGCAAGCAGAGCAGTACGCCGTTCGAGATGATCGATGTCGCAGTGAGCGCAGCACCGGCCGAACCACGCTCGATTCCAGAGACCGACAACATGCGGAAGCCCGTCGCCGCGCCGATTGCAGCGCCACCGGGAACAACCTTTGCGACGGCATTCGACGTGAGCTGAGAAGTCGAGGCAACGAACCACGAAACTTGCGGAAGCGCGACGCGAGTTAGTTCCCATGCGCATGCATAGGAACCGATCTCACAAATGAGAACTGCAACAAACCAGTAAATGCTGACGGTGCGAAGTTGTGGGACTTGGTCCCACATGTCGAGCAGTTTCGGTGCGAGTCCATAAAACGCGAACGCCATGACGGCGAGGAAAACGACGCGCCCGAGGATTCGCAGACGCGAAACGTGATGCGTCGGCGCAGTTCCCGCTACGACATCGGCCGTCGGCGGGACGAGTTCATCGGACGGGCTCAGCCGAGCACACCCTTTTCGTGCATCTCCGCGATCCGTGCCGCGTCGTAGCCGAGGACTTCGCTGAGGATTTCATCGCTGTGCTGACCGCATTCAGGAGCTTTGCGAGGAATCGGAAGTTCGCCACCAATGATCTTGACGGGGTTCGGCAGCATGTCGGCGCCGAGAACCTCTTTCGGAATCCACTCCATGCGCTCTTTGAACTGTGGGTCGTTCTGCATGGTGGACGGAGTGTTCACTGGCGCGAGTGGCGTGTTCCATTCGCCGCCAAAGTCCATCCACTCTTGCGAGGTCTTCGTCTTGAAGATCTTCGTGAGTTCGGCGAGGAGTTCGCGGTTGTTGCGCGCGTGGTCGGCGTACTTCGAACCGGGGAATTGTTCGAAGAGGTCGTCGCGGCCGATGCCTTTGCAGAAGTTCTTCCAGAACTCTTGTTCCGACGCCATGAAAAGGATGTGTCCGTCAGAGGTTTCGTACATCTGATAGCGCACACCTTCTTTCATGCCCGCAGTGCCAGGCGCGCGACGTTCGTAGTTGTCGGACTTGTTGCCCGTCACTTCGGACTGCGGACGCTCGTAGGCCTTAAATGATTCGCTTCGGTACCAGTCGAATGCGGCCGCAGCATCGGATTGGGCGATTTCCATGTAGCAACCCTCGCCAGTCGCGCGGGCCTTGATGATGCCGGCGAGAATTCCGAGTGCACCGAACATCGGGCCGGCGTTGATGCCGATGGAGATATGCGGAGGGATGTAGCAGTAACCCTCGTCGTCATAGGCGGGTTCGACGATGCCAGCCCACGTGTCGTACGCGATGCCGTGGCTCGGGAGATCGCGGTACGGGCCGGTCATGCCGTAGCCACTGATGGTCATAAACACGATCTTCGGGTTGATTTCTTTGAGATCGTCGTAACCGAGACCGCGGCGAGCGAGAGCTCCTGGGCGCATTGCTTCGACAACGACATCGGCATCGGCCACGAGATCCTTGAATGCCTGCACGCCCTCTTCGGTGCGGAGATCGAGGACGATGGAGCGCTTTCCTCGGTTGCAGTGAAGGAAGAGGAGTGACGTGTCTTCCACGATGGGCCAGGTCATCTGGCGGCCGTAATCGCCACCCGGTGCTTCGACCTTGATGACGTCGGCGCCGAGCTCGGCGAGGTTGGTGGTGACAGCGGCGGGTCCGAGCATCGACGCTTCGATGATGCGGACACCTTCAAGGGGAGCAATTTCAGTCATGGGCACCAATCTGTCACGCGATCGGGGCCTTCGTCGCCCTGACGGTGGCGGATGGGGCAAGATGGCGGTACCGAGGCGCCTGCCCCGTGAATCCAATGTCATCGCTCCGAGAAGGGGACCGTCATGCGAATCGTGGTCGATTTCGATCTGTGTGAAAGCAACGCCGTCTGTATGGGCATCGCGCCAGAGATCTTCGAGGTCCGCGACGACGATTTCCTCTACGTGCTCGACGAGAACCCGCCCGAGTCCATGCGCGCCAAGGTCGAAGAGTCGGTGCAGCGATGCCCGAAGCAGGCGATCTCCATCGCCGAGGACTGAGACCAGTTCGGCGTTCGTCGCCGAGCACCTCATCGTCTGAGTTATGAACTCCACCACTGTCATCGTTGGCGCGTCTCTCGCCGGGATCAACGCGGCGCGCACGCTGCGACTGAACGGACAGACCGGTCCGATCGTTGTTGTCGACGCTGATCCAGAGCGCCCCTACGACCGTCCGCCGCTGTCGAAGCAGATGCTCACTGGCGAATGGGAACCCGAGAAGATCCTGCTCCCTGCGGGTAAGGAAGACCTCGACCTCGATTTCCGACTGGGCGTTCGTGCCAAGGCCGTTGACCTTGGGTCGCGTCAGATCACCCTCGAGACACCAAACGGAAACGTTGAAACTTCAGCATTTGATTCCTTAGTGATCGCGAGTGGTGCCGCGGCTCGTCGGTTACCCGACACCGCTGGCATCGCCGGTGTTCATGTGGTTCGAACGTTGGCCGACAGTCTTTCGCTGCGCGCCGATCTCGATGCTGGCCCATCACGGGTGGTTGTTATCGGTGCTGGATTCATTGGTGCTGAAGTCGCATCAAGCTGTCGAAAGCGCGGACTCGACGTCACGCTTGTGGAAGCGCTGCCGTTGCCGCTTGAGCGAATCCTCGGACCTGAAATGGGCCGCGTCTGCGCACAGGTGCATATCGAAAACGGTGTCGACCTCAGACTCGGTACGGGTGTGCTGCAACTTGAAACCGCGGCGGTCGATGGTGTGGAGCGCGTTGTTGGTGTTGCCCTCACCGATGGCACGACCGTTGCGGCGGACGTTGTCGTTGTGGGCATCGGAGTTTCGGTGAACACCCAATGGCTCGAAGGTTCTGGTCTCAACCTTGACGATGGTGTGGTGTGCGACGACACCTTGCTTGCCGCACCTGGCGTCGTGGCTGCGGGCGATATCGCCCGATACCCGAGCGCAAGATTTGGTCGAATGCTTCGCGTCGAGCACTGGGAAACCGCAATCGCCGGTGGCGAAGCCGCTGCCCGACGATTGCTTGCTGAGGAATCCGGTGAAACCCCTGCGGTTTTCGACCCGATCCCGTGGTTCTGGAGCGATCAATACGACCGCAAAATTCAATTGGCCGGACGCCCGATGCCTACTGATGAATGCGTCGTGGTGCACGGAAGTACCGAGGAGTTCCGCTTTGTCGCGCTGTATGGCGATGGCGATCGCCTCACGGGTGTTCTCGGAATGAATCGACCGCGCCATGTCGTGCAGCTGCGGGCGATATTTGAAGAAGGCGCAACATTCTCGCAAGCGTGTGAACGAGCTGCGGCGCTCTGATGGCCGACAACGCCGCCGGTGACGAACTCGTCGATCAACTCGACGAAATGGGCACCGTGATCGGAACGGTGACACGCGCCGAAATGCGATCACAGAATCTTCTGCATCGATCGGTGTTTGTGGTCGTTCGAAACGATGCCGACGAATTGCTCGTGCATCAGCGCGCGTCATGGAAAGACTTGTGGCCCGACGCGTGGGATATCGCAGTAAGCGGAGTCGTTGCTGCTGGTGAACCATGGGAACTTGCCGCAGCGCGCGAATTGGCCGAAGAACTCGGAGTTGCCGCCGAACTCGGCTACCTCGGTGAGGGTTCGTACGAAGACGAGGATGTCCGCGAAGTCGCGCGCATTTACCAAGCCCGAACTGAAGGGCCATTCGATTTCGCCGACAACGAAATCGCTGATGCAGTGTGGGTCCCGATGGAGGGCTTGCGCGAATGGCTCGAAGGTCGTCCGGTGTGTCCTGACAGCATGTCGCTTGTTCTTCCGCGACTCGACGCACCGTGAGTTCTGAATGACGGCCCTCGCACTTCTCCTGCTTTCGCTCACCGCAGTTGTCGCTGTTTGCGATTGGCTCGTGGTATCGAACAACTACCGCAGCGCGGAATATCTCTTCAAGCCATTGGTGATGGTGTTTCTCATCGCCGTGGCCGTTTCGCTTGATCCTTCCTCGGATTTCGCGAGGGTGATGCTCATCATCGGTCTCGTGTTTTCGATGGTTGGCGATATCTGCCTGATGCTGCCGCAGGATCTCTTCATTGCGGGACTCGGTTCATTCCTCATTGCGCACGTTTTCTACGTGGTCGCACTGCTGTCGCTCGGAATTTCGCTGCAGGGATTTCTTGTTGGCGTCGTGCTCATGTTGCTCGTTGCAGCAATCGTTGGCCGCAAAATCGTTGCTGGTGCGGCAAGTGCCGACAAAGCGCTCGCTGGTCCCGTCGCCGCGTACATCGCAGTGATTTCACTCATGGTGGCTTCCGCGTTTGGGACCGGCCGCTTTTTTGCGATCGCCGGAGCACTCCTATTCGGCGCCAGTGATTCAGTGCTCGGCTGGACGCGATTCCTCAATGATTTCCCTCGTAGTCGAATCATCGTGATGGTCACCTATCACCTCGGTCAGGCCGGCTTAGTTCTCGCGCTGATCTGACGGGGAGTTCTCTGCCAAGACCCGTAGGCTGCATCCATGTCGTGGTCTGTTTGGCTCGTGGTACTCGCCGTTGTTCTCGGACTGCTTCTTCTCGTTGCGATCTATGACCTCGTGCAACGAAAGCACGCGATCCTTCGAAACTTTCCGATTATCGGACACTTCCGGTATCTGCTTGAAGCAGTTGGTCCAGAGCTGCGCCAGTACATCGTCACCGATAACAACGAAGAGCGGCCGTTCAGTCGAGACGATCGCCGTTGGGTGTACGCCACTGCGAAAGTCGAAAATCCGTATTTTGGTTTTGGCACCGACAACGATCTTGAGCAGACCCGTAATTACACGATCATCAAGCAGTCGATGTTTCCACTTGATGGTCCCGCCGATGCGCCGTCGCATCCCGATCCTTCGCGATCGCTTCCGTGCGCCAAAGTTCTTGGAGCATCACACGGTCGACGGCTCGCGTTTCGGCCTGCGTCGATTGTCAACGTGTCGGGAATGAGTTTCGGTTCGCTTAGTGGTGCAGCGATAGAGGCACTTGATCGCGGATGTGCACTTGCCGGCGCGCTTCATACAACTGGAGAAGGCGGCATCACGCCTCACCATCTTCATGGGGCCGACCTGGTGTGGCAGATCGGTACGGGCTATTTCGGTTGCCGAGACGAACACGGTGCGTTCAGTCTCGAGAGGGCAATCGAACAGGTTCGGTCCGCTCCGATTCGCGCAATTGAAATCAAACTGAGTCAGGGAGCAAAGCCCGGTCTTGGTGGCTTGCTCCCGGCAAACAAAGTCACGCCGGAGATCGCGGCAATCCGGGGCGTGCCTGTTGGCGTCGCGTGCAAGAGCCCTGCTGCGCATACAGCGTTTACTGATGTCGACAGTCTCATCACGTTTGTTGAAACGTTGGCAAACGCGACTGGCCTTCCGGTGGGCATAAAGTCCGCAGTCGGTCAAGGTGGGTTTTGGAATGAACTCGCAACAAAGATGGCCGAGCGAGGTGAAGGTCCTGACTTCATCACGATTGATGGGGGAGAGGGCGGAACTGGTGCGGCGCCCTTGGCCTTTAGTGATCACGTCGCGTTGCCGTTTCGTTGGGGATTCACGCGGGTGTATCGAGCATTCGCCGAGGCAGGCCTCACCGACGACATCGTCTTCATCGGTTCCGGAAAACTCGGGATGCCGGAGCCCGCGCTCTGCGCAATTGCGCTCGGTTGCGACATGGTCAACGTCGGCAGAACCGCGCTCTTTTCCATCGGGTGTATTCAGTCGCAGCGTTGCCATACCGATCGCTGCCCAACTGGCGTGGCGACACAGAATCGTCGATTGACCCGAGGCCTCGATCCCGAAGACAAAGGTGTCCGGTGCGGGAACTATCTCGCCGGAGTTCGCTTCGAACTGGAGCGACTGAGTTGGGCCTGCGGCGTGACCCATCCCGCAAAAGTTGATGCGGACATGATCGAGGTCCTGGAGGACCGTTGGTCGGCGGAGACGCTCCGGGAAATGGTTGGTTACCAACCGGGGTGGGGGACACCCTCGAAGTCGTTGCTCGATGCCCTTGATTTGCACCTTGGGTAGACCCATTCTCGAGCGATCTCGCTACTAGCCTCGGCGCGTGCCCTCGACTTTGGAACGTGCCCGAACTGCGGTCACGACATCACCGGAACTTCGGCGACTCGTCGAACGTGGTCGAGCACTTCTTATTGGTCCGTCCGACGAAGCACTGCGTCAGGAACGCGACGAATCGCATTGGCAACCAGAGGCCACATCCGGTTCGCGGTGGTGGCAAACAGTCTTGAGCGCGCTCAGTGGAATGGCGGGCGCAGCGGTCATTGCTGCGTCAGCGCCGCAGTGGCGTCTCGCCGTTCCCACCTGGCGGTTGACGATTCCCGGAATTGCGCACCCAGGGACCAGTACGCAATCGACCGTGTGGTTTTTGATTGGGCTCATTCTTCTTGCGTTGGGGTGGCTTGGTCTCGTTCACCGTGCAGGGCGGATCGCTGATCCCCGTCGCGCCATCATCGTCGTGGGTGCGGTGATCGCGTTGTGGGCGATTCCTGTGTCGCTTGGTCCACCGTTGCTCTCGAACGATGTTTATAGCTATGTCGCTCAAGGCGAGATGGCGAGTCGTGGGATTGATCCAAGTTCTGTTGGTCCCGTCGAACTCGGAAGAAACGATTTCACCTCAGGCGCCGATCCGGTCTGGCGATCTGCTCCTGCTC
>JALQSZ010000007.1:4499-16757 GCA_023264135.1 Acidimicrobiales bacterium | reverse complement strand
CGAATGCTTCATGGAAGGTTCGCTTCTTTTCCGGAGCTTCAGAAGAAGCGTTGGGAGCAAGCGATTCGTGGGCGATGTGATCGGCATTCTGTTCGCCGAGCACATCGAGCATTTCCGCGGGGCGAAGTTCGTCGCCGAGTTCGATTACTGACGCTTCCTGTTCTCCTGCAAGCGATGTGCCTGGTGCATTGCGATCAGGACGTGGTCGCGCGAATTGAATGAGCACCGCGCCGGCGCCAGTCAGGATCATGCAGGCGATGAATGGCCACGAAGGTGACACGACGAACAAAAAGCCAGCAAGGATCGGACCGACAATGGCGCTGGCCTGCCATGTGCCGACATGGAACGCAATAAGGCGAGGCAGTCCGCCGTCAGGGGCAATATCGGCAGGCATCGCTCGCGTGGCGGGACTCACAAACGCGCGACCGGCGCCGAAGGCAATCACCATAAGGAAAATCGGCAACGTGGCCGTGGGCTTGGTGGCGACGTACCACGCAAGCATTCCGGTCATGACGACCTGAACACTGAGACCAATCGAGGCGATATGTCGACGGTCGTAGCGATCAGCAAACGAACCGGTCACCGTCATCAACAAGAACGCCGGCGCGAATTCGGCAAGACCAAGAAGTCCGAGATCGAGATCGCGACCGGTCATGTCGTACAGCTGCTTGCCCAGCGCCGTGATCTGAATCATCGCGGCAATCGTTCCTGCGGCCGATGCCAACAAGTACGGCGACACCGAACGCGTACGCAAAAGTTGTTTGGCCGAAATGGTTGCTGCCATAACGGTCAGAACTCGACGCGGTAGTCGAAACCTTCTTCGGCAGCGCGACGTTCGGCTTTGCCGGCAAGGCGGAGATTTTCGAGATGGGCGTACGTCTCACTATCGGCCATTGGCCCGCGACTGCGAGGCGAGAACAAGTACTCCGACCACTTGGTGATGGGCGCCCAGCCGGCTTCGGGCGCTGCATCAACGAGCAACTGAAGGCGAGTGGCGTGATGGTCTTTGATGGCTTCGCAACGGCCGGGGAGATCGCCAAAGGGGTGACCGTGCGCGGGCAACACCGTGGTGATGCCTTCAAGACCGGCAACTTTGTCGAGGTTCTGCAAGTAATTCGAAAGCGGATCGCCGCCCATGAATCCGGCGATATGTGGTGTGATCGTTGGCAAGACGTGATCGCCCGAGAGCAACACGCCATCCTCGGGATTCCACATGCACAAGTGGTCGTGGGTATGGCCGGGCGTAAAGACCGCAACCCAATCTCGATCGCCCATGCGGACGCGCTGTGCATCGTCAACCACGATTGTTGGACGTGGCGCTTTCATCCACGACACTTCTTCGATGCGACCATCGGCGATTGCGGCGCGAATGCGATCGCGGAATGCTTTGAAGCCAGGGAACGCTTCTTCCATATCGGCTTCATCGGTGGAACCGATCGCGTCGAGAATGGTTCCGGCTTCGGCGGCATCGGCGGGGTCCATTGGTTCAAGCGGTGTTTCGTCGAGATCGAGAAGGTCGGTCCACTTGCGGAACATCGTTGAGGTCAGAACATCGGCGTGACTTGCTTCAACAAGTCGATGCGCGCCGCCGAAATGATCGGGATGCGAATGGGTGATGTAGACGGTGTGCACTCGGGCCAACGGAATGTTCGCGTCGCGCATGCGGTCTTGAAGTGCCGCCCATGACTCATCGCTGGGCAGGCCCGGATCAACGAGCGTGAATCCTCGGGAGTCTTCAATGGCGTAAGTGTTCACATGGCCGAGACCAGTGAAATCGGTTGGAAGTTGTAAACGGAGAATGCCCCGTGCAACTTCGGTGATCTCGGTGGACGCGTCTTCTTGTTCCTGACGAGGCACTCGCGGCGCTTCGGCGCCGTGTGCATGTCCGCTGTGATCGTGTGCATCCCCCATGACGTTCCGACACTACCGCCCGATCGCGGAGCGAAACTCAGGCGCTGGGTTCAGCGTTGGCGTCAGTGTCGGCAAGCAGGCAAAAGGTGTCTCGGTAGTAACGAAGCTCGAACACGCTTTCGCGGATGTCATCGAGTGCTCGGTGGCCCTCCGCCTTTCGGGGAGCGCCCTTGAGCAGTGTGGGGTTCCACCGTTTGATGAGTTCTTTGAGGGTCGAAACATCGACTGACCGATAGTGGAGAAAGTTTTCGATTTCGGGCATATACGCGGCCAGAAAGCGGCGGTCGGTGCCGATGGAATTTCCGCACAAAGGAACAGTGCGGGGTTCGGCGATGTGCTCACGGAGAAACGCCATGGTGGCGTCGTTGGCGTCTTGGAGGCTGATCGTTGAGGCCTCGATCTCGGGAAGAAGTCCGCTGCGGGTATGCATGTTGACGACGACTTCGTCCATACGGGCCAAGGCCTCGGCCGGCTGATGGATGACCAAGTCGGGGCCCTCAGCGATGATCTCAAGGTTGTCATCGGTGAGGAGGGTGGCGATTTCGACGATCACGTTTGTGGCGGTATCGAGGCCGGTCATTTCGAGATCGATCCAAGCGAGCATGAACGGATCCTACGCACCGTCCTACGATCGCCCGGTGCTTGAAGTTCCGGTGATGCGCCTCGACCCCGATCTCGAACTGCCGACCTACGCCCGCGTTGGCGATGCGGGGCTCGATCTTTTGGCTCGAGAATCGGTGGTGTTGCTCCCCGGAGGAGGAAGGGCGCTGGTGCCGACCGGCCTTGCGGTGGCGATTCCCGAGGGTCACGCGGGATTCGTGCAGCCTCGCAGCGGTCTTGCGTTGAAACACGGCGTCACCTGCTTGAACACCCCTGGACTCATCGACAGCGGGTACCGCGGCGAACTCAAAGTGCTGCTCGTCAATACTGATCCCGCAGAGCCATTTGAAATTGTTCGTGGCGAACGGATCGCGCAACTTGTTGTTCAGCGCGTTGAGCACGTCGTACTTGTTCCCGTTGACGACTTTGATCATCTCGGTGAGTCGGAACGGGGCGAAGGCGGATTCGGCCACACCGGCCGCTAGTGCGTGAATCTCTGACGCGCCGCTAGACGGGTACGCGCCACACGACAAGAGTGCCGCCATCGTTTGATCGGCTCACCGTGCACTCGCCACCGAGGTCGTGCGCGCGACTTCGTAAGTTGTGAAGTCCGTTGCCTCGAGGTGCGCCGTCGTCGACTCCATTGCCGTTGTCGGCGATGCGCGCTTCGATGTGATCGTTCACCGAAACATCGACATCGATTTTTGAACCGCCCGAATGTCGAACAGCATTCGTCACTGATTCACGCACAACGGCAATGAGGTGATCAGCGATTGCATCGGGAACAGCGAGGTCCACCGGTCCATCGAAACGAATCGCGATATCAAACGTGGAATGGCCGTGGATTTCATCGACAAGATCAAGGATTTCCTGGCGCAAGCTCCGACCCGGGATCCTGGGTCGTTGAAGTTCAAAGATCGTTGTTCGGATATCTCGAACGGTGTCGTCGAGATCTTCAATCATTTGTTCGAGCCGCGCACTGGTCGTTGCATCAGAGGTTGTCGCGGCAAGACCTTGCATGCTGAGTCCGATGGCAAACATGCGCTGAATCACGGTGTCGTGAAGATCACGAGCGATTCGTTCACGGTCTTCAACGACATGCAGTTCTCCAACTCGCGTATGCAAACGAGCGTTTTCAATCGCAACACCCGCAGCAGTGGCGAGACCGATGACGAGTTCTTCGTCGGCGGCAGTGAATTCGGGTCCGGAACTTTTCTCGCACAGGTACAAGTTCCCGAAGACCTGATCGCGAATGCGGATCGGGACGCCGAGAAACGAACCCATCGGAGGGTGGTTCGAAGGAAATCCGAAACTGTCGGGATGAGCCGAGAGATCAGCCAAACGAATGGGTCGGGGGTCGACGATCAGCGTGCCGAGGATTCCCTTTCCAGAGGGAAGGTCGCCAATCGCTGCCGCAGTCGTGTCGTCGATTCCCGAATACAGAAATTGTGAAAGATGGGTTCCGGATTCGTCGAGGACGCCGAGTGCGCCGAACCGGGCATCGACCAAATCGGTGGCCGTTTCGATGATTCGTCGGAGCACGACGGGAAGGCTGAGTTCACTTCCGATGGAGACGATTGCGTCAAGAAGGTGCTGAAGGTCATCGGGCTTGAGGCCGGATTCTGCGGAATCTTCTTGCATGGATCCGATGGTACCGGTCGGGTCTTGGGGCTGGTCTGTCGCCAGCGTGCTCCTCAGGCAGACTGTCGCCGTGCCAATCAAGGTCTTTCTTCTCGATGATCATGAAATCGTCCGGCGCGGGCTTCGTGAACTTCTCGAATCAGCAGGCGACATGGAAGTTGTTGCCGAGGCCGGAAGCGCCGAAGAAGCGCTGCGTCGACTTCCCGCCGCGAACCCCGATGTCGCCGTTCTCGATGTTCGTCTTCCCGATGGCAATGGTGTCGAGGTGTGTCGGGAAATCCGCAGTCGGATGCCATCGGTGCACTGCCTGATGCTCACCTCGTACGCCGATGACGAAGCACTCTTCGACGCAATCATGGCGGGCGCGTCTGGCTATGTGTTGAAGCAGGTTCGTGCCGATGATCTCATCGATGCGATCCGCAAAGTGGCTGCTGGTCAATCGCTTCTTGACCCAGGTGTCACTGCGCGAGTGCTTGAGCGTTTGCGTTCCGGAACGGTTGCTGACGAAAAGCTCGAAGGTCTGACCGATCAGGAACGAAAGATTCTTGATCTACTCGCTGAAGGCATGACGAACCGTGAAATTGCCGATCGCATGTATCTCGCCGAGAAGACGGTCAAAAATTACGTCTCGAATCTGTTGTCGAAGATGGGCATGCAGCGTCGAACCGAAGCTGCTGTGTACGCAGCGCGTTTAAACGAGCGTCAACGCCGCAGCAACGATTAAGCCGACGTCTCGACGTTGTCGTCGTTCGACAGTTGCTGCGGTACTGACCAGTCCGTCAGACGCCAGCCTGCTTCGAGAATTGCTGAAGCAATCACGCCGATTCCAACCGCACTCGCGATGTCGCGCGCGTCGGGCAGCGGTAGGTCGAAGTAGTCGCGTAGTCCGGGAATCACGAGAACTCCGACGAAGCACACAGCCATTCCGATGACTAAGAGGTATTTCCACCATGACATCGGTCGACAAAGAATCGCCAATACCCAAAGCGCAATGGTGGTCAGGGTGATGACCGCGACTGTGCGCGCTTGATCGAGAGGGATGTCGGTGCTTCTTTCGATGATGTACGCGATGAGTGTCGCGACCGAGGCAATGACTCCTGCGGGTATGGCGAATCGCAACACGCGTCGGAGGAATCCCGACACTGCTCGACGGTTGTTCTGCGAAAGGGCCAAGAAGAACCCGGGAATGCCAATAGAGAGCGAAGAAATGATGGTGAAGTGCCGGGGGAGGAACGGGAAGGGAATACGACCGATTCCGACCGCTAACGCCAAGACGACTGCGTAAAAGGTTTTGGTGAGGAACAAGTTTGCGACGCGCTCAACGTTGGCGATCACGCGTCGGCCTTCGCTTACGACCGAAGGAAACACGGCGAAGTCGTTGGCGAGAAGAACGAATCGGGCAACTGCGCGAGCTGCGGCAGAACCGGAACCCATAGCCACGCCGACATCAGCGTCTTTCAGTGCGAGCGTGTCGTTCACGCCGTCACCAGTCATTGCCACGGTGTGTCCGCGCGACTGAAGGGCATGAACCATTGCCCGTTTCTGTTGCGGCGTGACGCGACCAAAGACGGAATGCGTATCAAGGATGTCGGCGAGCGCTTCTTGGTCTTCAGGAAGCGTGCGCGCATCGATCGGATCGTCAGCGCCGGGAACGCCACAACGCGTCGCGACGGCGCCAACGGTGATGGGACTGTCGCCGGAGATGACTTTGACAGCGACACCTTGTTCACCGAAATACGAAATGGTTTTCGGTGCAGCTTCGCGAAGTTGTTCGTCGAGCACGACGAGCGCAACCGGTAGAAGTTCGCTTGGAAGGGTTTCGCCGTGCAATCCGGATGGTGACGATGCGAGGAGCAACACTCGCTGTCCTCGGCTGGCGTAATGCTGAAGACGGTTCTGTGTTGCGTCGAGGGATGCGCCCGCCGCCGCTTTGTCGAGAAGGATGTCGGGTGCGCCGAGGTACCACGAACCGTGATCGGCGAACTGCGCCGCACTCCACTTTCGGGCGGAAGAAAAGGCGATGGAATCGGTACGTGTCCAGCCTGGTCCCGTTGGGTATTCGGCGACGACTGCCGCAAGGCTGGGATTGGGGTGGTCGTCGGAGGCGCCAATTGCTGCAAGCACTGACACGGCATCGGAGGACGACGCATCGGCGCTTCCGACATGTTCGACAGTGGAAAGCGAGAGCGAGCCTTCGGTAAGCGTTCCGGTCTTGTCGAGACAAATCGTGTCGACGCGGGCGAGGCCTTCGATTGCCGCGAGTTCTTGGGTCAACACTTTCTTGCTTGCCAACCGAGTTGCGCCGACTGCGAAAGCGATGCTCGTGAGCAGCACGAGACCTTCAGGAACCATGGCGACGAGTCCGGCAACAGAACCTTGAACTGCAGCAACGAATCCGTCATGCGTTGCGAGTTGCGAGGTGATCAGCAGAATCGCGATCGGGATCATCATCCAGCCAACGATCGTGATGATGCGATTAATGCCCGTGCGTAACTCGCTCTTCACGAGCGAGAACCGACGCGCTTCGCTGGAAAGTTGGAAGGCATACGAATTGGCGCCAACGGCAGTCGCCTTCATCACACCACTTCCAGCGACAACGAAACTGCCTGACATCACTTTGTCGCTCGTTGACTTCTCGACAGGATCAGCTTCACCAGTGAGGAGTGACTCGTCGATTTCAAGATTGGTGCTTTCAAGAATTTCGCCGTCGACAACGATCTGGTCACCCAACGTGAGGATGATGATGTCGTCGAGAACAACATCTTTCGATGCGATGGTCGTATCGGTGCCATCGCGTCGAACAGTTGAATGGGGCGCGTTGAGTACGGCGAGTGCATCAAGAGACCGTTTGGAACGAATTTCTTGAATGATTCCAATCGCGGCGTTGGCGACGAGGACGAATCCAAAAAGACCGTCGCGGTATTCGCCTACCGAAAGAATGACGACGAGGAGGATGCCGAGCAACAAGTTGAACGGCGTGAAGATGTTCGCCTTGATGATCTGACCAATCGTCCGACTCGTCGGATCGGGAACATCGTTGGTGTGTCCGTCTGTGAGTCGCTGCGCGACCTCAGCGCCACTGAGTCCTTGCAGTGTCGTTTCCATAGTTCGTTTCTGGTGTTGGAGTCAGCGGGGATGCACAACGACAACAGGACACTGCGCGTGATGCACGCATTGTTGGCTGATTGAGCCAACGAGCACGCCGGCGAAACCGCCGTGGCCCCGTGAACCGACAACGAGAAGATCAGCTTCCTCTGCTGCATCGAGCAATGCCCGAGCGGGATTTCCTTCCGCGACCAACGTGCTCACGGCGATCGGTGCTTCTGCAGTGATCCCCTCGTCGGCAAGGATCGTGAGAAGTGTTGAGCGAGCTTCGGTTTCGAAGTCGTCGGGTGTGTTCATCGCCCCAAAGGTCGGCAACGAAGAGGTAATCGGGTATTGCCAGACGATCACGACCTCGAGCGCGTCGTTGCGAAGTTTGGCTTCGTCGAAGGCCCAACGCAGTGCGTCTCGAGAACCAGCAGAACCGTCAACACCGACAACGATCTTTCCCATGAGGTTTGCCTCCGCCTTTCAGCGCTTTACGACAGGTACGAGCAACACGGGAACGTTGCTGCGGCGAACAAGTTCCTGCGCCACGCTTCCGAACATCAGGTGATGCATTCCGCCGTGCCCGTGCGTGCCAAGGACGATGTGTGACGCGTTGAGTTCGTCGATCGCAGTGAGCAGTGTGTCGGATGCGGGACCCATCACCACGAGGGGATGGACGTCGACCCCGGTGGTGTCGGTGAGCGTTTCGGCGAGCTCGCGAACCTTCTTGTGTTCCTCGGTGAGTTCACCTGCTCGTGCTGACCGGGTGAACGAACTGATGTCTTCTTTGTCGTATCCAGCGAGAGCGGGTTCACCCGCAGCAACGTGGATGAGGTGGAGTGAGCACCCAGCGGCTCGAGCGAGGAGCAGTCCTTCTCGGACGATCTGCTCGCCGTGATCAGAGAAATCAACGGCAGCGATAACGGTGCGTTCGGAAGACGAAGAAGCCATCCACTGAGCCTACGGGCTTGCCGCCACGCGGGACCGGACGCGAAAAGGGCCGGCGGAATGTTCCACCGGCCCTTTTCCTTCGAACAACGTGATCAGGTTGCGCTCTTGCCAGCCGGAGGAACCGGAGGCACCACCAGCGCCGTCACCATGTACGCCAGACCCTTTTCGGTTTCGGCGTGGGTGAGGATGTGGCAGTGGTAGGCCCAGATGCCAACCTCGTCCGGTGTCGGGGTGATGAGAACGGTGTAACGCTCACCAGGGCAGATCGTCAGCGTGTCGACGAAGTAGGGGGAATCAAGCGGCCAGTCGTCCTTTTCAACAACCAACTGTTTGATGCGATGCAAATGCATTGGGTGACACATCAAACCTTCGTTGTGATACGTGACCTGCAAGGTCTCGCCCACCTTGGCAACGATTGGTTGCGTTGCGGGGAAGGCTTTGCCGTTCAGCGTGAGCCCAAGATTTCCGGCGTCATTCAGCACCATCGGAATTGCTTGGGTGACGTTGTACTTGTCGGGTTGCTTGAATCCAGAAACGGTCTTGCCGGTCGGCAACGGAACATCGCCCACCTGGAATTGGCCGTACATCCCGTTCACGACGGAGATATCGCCACCGTTATGTGGGTGGTACATGCCCATCTCGTGATACGCCGGCGCCGTGAATTCGTAGGTGTAGGACTCGCCCGGTTGAATCATCGGCTGCGTGATCGGAGAGACACCGTCCTGTCCGAACGGCGTTGAAATGCCGTGCCAGTGAATGTCTTGACCCATTGGCGTGTTGTTCTTCAACGTGATGCGCAACTTGTCGTTGGGCTGCACCTTGATGGCCGGACCCGGTACTTGACCGTTGTACGACCACGCCTTCACGACCTTGCCGGGTTCAACTTCCCAATCGATGATCGATGCTTCAAGGTTGATCTGCTTGTAACCGTCAGGACCAGCGACCGGTTCAAGAAGAACGTTTCCAGTTCCCTTCGTTGGAACACCGGTGCCGTATTTCGTGAACGCCGCCAAGTACGCATCCGCCCCCGCGATCATTGCGTCGTCCATTGCTTGGTAATCCGGTGTGCCGGTCGAGCTGTGTGCCGATGAACTTCCCGAAGAACTCGAGCCGCTACTTGAGCCACCAACAACCAAGGTTCCCTTCATGCCTGCAGCGGCATGACCCGGAATCGTGCACGTCACTTCGTACGTGCCTTCTTTCAGGCTCGCGAGATCAAGCGTTGCGCTCTTTCCCGCTGCGATGTCGGGAGTTGCTGGACCGCCCGTCACCGAAAGATTGTGCGGCATCGTGCCGGCGTTCGTAACGGTGAGTGAACCACCAACAGGAACGTTGATGGTCGACGGATTGATTTTGTATTCGCTCAGCGAAACCGCAACCGGTCCGCTCGATGACGAACTGCTCGAACCGTCCTTGTTGGCAATCGCAACAACGGCGATCGCAGCGATCAAGAACGCGGTAACTGCAGTCAATGCGCCGAACACGCTCAGTACGGTTCGGTCTTGGTCCCGGGCCATGGGTCTCCTCACAGTGGACGCCAGTGCATGGGGGTGTGCACTGGACACTCGTAAGGGTGGCGGGTTGGCGGGAAACTCCGTAGGGGAGTCGGTCGGTACTGAAGGGGTCTTAGGTCCCGTCCTTGGGTGACGCTCCGCCCTGCCGATGCGGGGGTCAGGACCGGCATTGTGGTCAGGACATCGGATCAGGTTCGACCTGAGCGCACGCCCACGATGCAACAGCGAGGTGGAATCCAATGAAGGTCTTGGTACTTGAGGAACACGCCGGTGCCTCGTGTGAGGCCGCGTTGAATTTGGCCGATGCCGGTCACGAGATCGTTCGTTGCCACGGCGCTGACGAGGCCGCCTTCCCGTGTCATGGCATGACCGAGGACCACTGCCCGCTCGATGACGGCGATGTCATGGTGGCGCTCATGGTCCAAGCTCCTGACGGGGTCGTGGTTGCGGGAGATGCGGCCGAGGATGGCGCTCGCTGCGCCCTTCGTCGTCATATCCCCCTTGTGGTTGCGGGAAGTCCCGATCGCTCTCCATTGGAAACCTGGGCTAGTGCGGTGGTGGCCGATGGAGAGTCGGTGACGTCCGTGGTCGAAGAGGTCGGCCAACAGCCCTCGCCTCGCCATGGTGACGTGGCCGAGGGGGCCTTTGCCGGGGTTCTCGAGGCCCATGGTCTTGATCCGGCACTGGCCGCAGCTGTCGTCGTTCGCCACGGCACCGACCTTCATGTGGAACTGCACCCCACCGCTCCGGTCGATCGCCAGATCATGGAAATCGCCTCCGTGCGGGTCGCTGGGGCCCTTCGTCGATTCGACCCGTTCCCTCGGGTGATCGACGTGGTTGCTGCTCCCGACTGATCCGACGGTCGTCTGCGGCCTTGCGGGGCCGGAATCGGACACCGCGTTGGCCGAGTGCCGTGATTCTGCGAGGATGACCGGGCATGAATGTCCAGTCCTTCTCCTTCTTCTACGCCATTCTCGCTTTGGGGTGTTGGCTGGGCACGTTGGTCATCGCGATCGGCGCGCTGGTTCGCAGGTTTGGGAACCCCGACGCGTTCTCTGAGTTTCGTGCGCAACTCGGTCGCATCGCACTCACGTTGGCGTGGGTGATCGCGCTCGTCACCACTGCCGGTTCGCTGTACTACTCAAAAGTGCAGGGATACGTGCCGTGCGAACTGTGTTGGTATCAACGCATCTGTTGGTACCCGTGGTCGGTCATTCTCGGAATCGCCGCATGGCGACGTGATGCGTCCATCAAGGTCTACGCAATTCCGGTGTTGTGCATCAGTGTGGTGATCTCGGCGTATCACTCATGGATCCAATGGTTTCCGCCATCAACCGGTACGTCGTTCTGCACTGCCGCAGCGCCATGCACGTTGAAGTACGTGAACGAATTCCATTTCGTCACGCTTCCGTTCATGGCACTTTCTGCTGCGGTGTTCATGATTGCGCTGTTGTTTGCTAGTGATCCGTCCGATGTCGAGATCGACATCGCCGAAGAAGTAGAGGTCTCCGCGTGAGTAACCGTCCAGGTAAATCCAAGTCTGCATCGCAGCGTGTTCGCGCCGCGTCGAATGCAGGTAAGGGAAAGTCCACCGCATGGATCTGGATCGCCATCGTTGTTGTCGTTGTTGCCGTTGGCATCGTTGCGATCGTCGCTGGTCGCGGCAGTAGCTCAAAGGGCGGCACGTCCTCCCCGAGCGGCGGCACCGTCGTTCCGAATGGCAAGCTCGATTACGGACAGGTTGCCGTGACCGGTACGGCACTCACGCCGATGCCCGACAGTGGTGCTGATCCAATGGTTGGCACGGTCATTCCGTCGGTCACCGGTCAGCAGTTCGATGGAAAGCAACTCACCATCGCCGCCGATGGAAAGCCGCACATCATCATGGTTGTTGCGCACTGGTGCCCACATTGCCAAGCCGAAGTGCCGCGCATTCAAAGTTGGCTCGACAAGGCGGGCATGCCTGCCGATGTTGAACTCGTCACGGTCGCGACATCGAATGATGCAGCAAAGGGCAATTTCCCGGCTGCCGATTGGTTGCGTGCGCAGAAGTGGAGCGTTCCCACAATTGTCGATGACAAGCAGAACCAAGCTGGTGCCGCACTCGGTGTTTCGGGCTTCCCGTACTTCATCGTCACCGATGCACAAGGCAAGGTCGTCTATCGCACAAGCGGTGAAAAGACCGAAGCTGAATGGAACGCACTGCTTGAAGCTGCTCGCACTGGTAAGGCGCCTGCCGCCTGATCGATTCAGTCGTTGTTCGGTAAAACGAAGCGCCCACCTCGCGGTGGGCGCTTCGTCGTTTTGTCGTGCCTCCGGTGGGGGTCGAACCCACGATCGTCGGATTAAAAGTCCGCTGCCTTAACCAACTTGGCCACAGAGGCGAGGATCGACACGTTACCGGTCTCCCCGGGCCTCAACGACGGCACAGGTAGCGTCTCAGCGTGACCCCCGCCCCATTGTCGAGCGATTCCGATGTCGCCAACGGATCCGACATCGGAGTTCTTGGTCGAGCGCCATGGGTCGACGCGCTTGCAATGTGGGCTGTCGT
>JALQSZ010000007.1:0-4489 GCA_023264135.1 Acidimicrobiales bacterium | reverse complement strand
CATTCGCCACCTATGGCGGAGTCGATGCCGCGCCCTACCCCGGTTCTGGCCTGTTCGGCGGCTGGTTCCGTTTTGACGGCAATTGGTATGCGCAAATTTCGACAACGGGTTACTGGTTTGCAGGATCTGACAAACAATCGGCAGTCGCGTACTTCCCGGCGTACCCCGGAGTGTTGTGGGGAGTGCATTCGATCACGACGCTGTCGGTGAAATTGCTTGGTTCGCTCGTGACCATCGCGTGCGGTCTTGGCGCACTGTTAGCGATCTTCCGATGGTTTCGTGATCACGTCACCGATCGCGTTGCGCGAATCGCGCTCATCACGCTTCTTCTGTACCCGTACGTTTTCTATTTGTTCGGCGCGGTGTACGGCGACGCGTTGTTCCTGTTGGCTGCAGTTGTCGCGTTTTTGCTTCTCGAACGCGATCACCCGATTCTCGCGGGACTCGCAGGAGCGGTTGCGACTGCGACCCGACCAGTTGGCATCGCGCTTGTCGTTGGTCTTGTTGCCGTTGCGCTCTGGCGTCGTCATGTGATCGAAGCGGGCGACTCTCGTTGGCACCCGCGCGTGATGTGGCGCCGACTCCGACCCGCCGATGCTGGAGTGTTGCTTTCGCTTGGCGGCCTTGTTGGGTACATGACCTATCTCGGCGTGCGCTTTGGTCATCCACTCGCGTTTGATGAAGTGCAGCGCGCGCCAGGCTGGGATCAAGGATCGGGTCCCCGTACCTGGTTCAAGATCACGTGGTTCCAGCAGATCAAGAATCTGCCGCGCTGGACATGGGACTGGTTCCAGCATGGCGACACCGCCACCTTCGAAAAGGTGCAGTATGCGGTCACCGTGATCCTCCAGGGACTCTTCGTGCTCGGCTTCCTGTTCTTGGCCTGGCAGGTCTGGAAGAAGTTCGGCTGGGGCTATGGCCTCTACTGCTTTGCGATGCTGGCGATTGCGCTCGTTGGCACCAAGGATTTCCAAGGCACCGGCCGTTATTTGCTCTCGACGTTCCCGTGCTTCCTTGTGCTGGGCGGGTTCTTGGCCGATCGCCGTGGCCTGCGTTGGGCGTGGTGGTCGGTCAGCGGAATTGTGCTGCTGGTGTGGGCCTTCGCATTCGGACGCGGTTACTACGTAGCCTGAGGCCATGGCGCATTTCGACAGCCTCACGATCTTCTATCCGATGTGGAACGAGGAAGAGACCATTGAGCGCGCTGTCGCGGCCGCTTTCGAGGCGGGCGACGCGTTGATCGAGGCCGGCGAGATCGCTCGCTACGACGTCCTCATCATCAACGATGCGTCGACCGACTCCACCGGCAAGATCGCCGACGAAATGGCCGCCGCCGACGAACGCATTTCTGTCGTGCATCACGAAACCAATCGCAAACTTGGCGGAACCCTCAAGACAGGTTTTGAAAACGCCAAAGGCGAGATCGTGCTGTACACCGACGCCGATCTTCCGTTCGACATGGCTGAAGTTTCGAAAGCAGTTCGACTTCTTCGCATTTATGAAGCCGACATTGTGAGTGCCTACCGCTTCGACCGAACTGGCGAAGGCGCGCGCCGGCTTGTTTACAGCTACGTCTACAACCACTTGATTCAAACGCTCTTCGGACTTCGGCTTCGCGACATGAACTTCGCGTTCAAACTGATGCGTCGTTCGCTGCTCGACAACATCGAACTTCATAGCGAAGGTTCGTTCATAGACGTTGAACTTCTTGCACGTGCTCAGAAACTTGGTTTCAGCATCGTGCAGTTTGGTGTCGATTACTTCCCACGAACGCGGGGTATCTCCACGCTTTCGTCGAATGCCGTCATCTTCAAGATTTTGCGCGAGATGTGGGAACTTCGAAGTGAATTGCAGTCGCTCGAGCCCCTGCCGATCGAGGTACGGCAGCCGTGGAATTCGGGTGGCGGCGCGACCTCGTGAGCGCGTCTGACGACGAACAGCCGATTCTCATTGTTTCGGCTGATGACTATGGCCTGACGGAACGAGTCTCCGAAGGAATTCTCGACGCGCATGAACACGGCGTTGTGACATCGGCGTCCGTTATTGCTGTTGCTCCTGCGTTCGAGTTGGCCGCCAAACGACTGCGCGATGTGCCGACGCTTGGCGTTGGCGCACATTTCACCGTTGTTGGTGAAGACCCACCGCTGCTTTCGGCTCGTGAAATACCTTCGCTCGTCGACAAGCGCGGAAACTTCTGGCCCACTTGGCGCGCCTTCGTTCCTCGTGCCGCAGCGCGACGAATCGATCCCGATGACCTGCGACGCGAGTTCACTGCGCAACTCGATGCGATCAAATCTGCCGGGTTGGTTGTGGATCATTTCGACACGCACCAAAACGTGCACCTGTGGCCGTCGGTGAGCGATGTGCTTCTCGAACTTGGCGATGCAAACGATGTCCATGCAATTCGGGTGATGCGTTCAAGCGCTCGCGGTCCAGTCGGTATCACCGTGCGCCAACTTTCTCGACGACTTGAAGCGCAACTCCGAGAACGGAAGTGGGCCTGGACCGGCGCGGCAACAGGTCTCGACGAAGCCGGATCCATCGGATTGGGTGAAATGGTCGAGGCCGTCGGTCGACTCGCCGCAACGGGTGCCTCCAGCGCGGAACTGGCAACGCACCCCGGTCTTCCCGATGATCCTGATCGTGCGCGGTATCGCTGGAATTACAAGTGGGATGCCGAGTTCAACGCGCTGTGTTCCGAAACCGTTCGAATCGCCATCGATGAATTGGGGTTCCGACTCGGAACTTTCGCCGATCTTCCGAGGGCGGGAGCGTGAAGCCCGCTCGATCTGCTGCGGCCAAGCGAGCCCTTGGTTTGTGGAAGCAGCAACCTCGTTCGGCGCGAGTGCATACGACAATTCGCTGGTGGACAGCGCCGTTCGAAGCCCTCGAAGCGGAGGTTCCGGTCGCGGGCAAGATTCTTGAAGTCGGATGCGGTCACGGCGTGTTCACATCCTTCCTTGCGCTGTCATCAACGGATCGATCTGTCGTCGGTGTCGATATCGATGCAGAGAAGATCGAACTCGCGCAGGAATCGGTGCGCGCGTTGCGTCCGGATGAAGCCACCGTGCGCTTTGAACATCGAGCTTCAGGTGATGTTCCAACCATCGAAGGCGGATGGGATGCGATCGTGTTTGCCGATGTCCTCTATTTGCTTGCTCCTGCCGATCGAACGCGGCTGCTCAGTGAGTGCGTTGCCGCCCTCGCTCCCACTGGACTTCTCATCGTGAAGGAAGTCGATACCGAACCTCGGTTCAAAGCTCGAATCGCTCAGTTCCAAGAATTCCTCGCGACCAAAGTGCTGCGAATCACCGATGGCGACGCGTTGGATTTCCCTTCCGCAATCGATCTTGAACGCCTGATGAAGAACGATGGGCTCTCAACACGCGTGACGCGTCTCGACAAGGGCTACTTCCATCCGCATTGCGTTGTCGTGGGAACGAAACCAACGAGTTAGAACAACGTGAGCGGTGGCTCGGGGGCATCGCCGTCGACTTCTTCTAATTCGTCGACGCCGTCGACGCCATCGACATCTTCAGCAACGCCGGTGTCGCCGAACGAAATGGCCATCAGGAATCCACGAGCTCGCTCGGCAAGCGGATACTTCGCGACGAGCGCGTGAAAGGCGGGCGAGTGATTCGCCTCGACGAGATGGGCGAGTTCGTGCACGAGCACGTAATCGAGAACCCAGGGTGGATAGGCCGCGAGCCGATTGGAGATTCGGAGTTCGCCGGTTGTTGTCGTACACGAACCCCACTGACTTCGTTGATCGGCCCAGACCACTGACGTGGCGGTGGGGAGACCGAATCGTTTTGAAAGCCGCTGAGCTCGCGCCTCGAGATCGACTGATTCAGATCGGTAGCGTCGTTCGAGCCGAGCTACGAGATAGTGAACGTGTTCATCGAGTTCGCGTTGTGACATCGACGCCGGTGCTTGGACTCGAATAACGCCATCGACGATCGTCGCTTGCACGGTTTTGCGTCGGCGACGAGAACGAACGATTTCGACCGGCAGCGACGGTTGTGCGGGCTCGGTCATCGCGGTGGTCAGATCTGATCGGGGATCGTGATTTCGTCGTCTTCGACAAGAACCACGCGCTCGCCGAGTTCGAGGCGATCGCCATGATGGAGGAAGACGCGTCCGCCGAGGTTGGGCATCCGTTGCCATTGTTCGGAATGTTGCACTTCGAGTGTTCCGATGACGCCGCCGTGCGTGAGCACGAGAACATCGGCACCCTCGTAGTCGGCATGGATGCGATCGAGCGCGGCGCGAGTCCGGACAAGGAGTTCGTCATGCAGCTCGTAGCCCGGAGGCCACTTGTCGTGGCCGAGATACCCCGGCCATTCGTTTTCAATTTCGACGCGAGTGAGCCCTTCCCATTCGCCCGCGTCTCGTTCCATGAGGTCGGGATCGATCACGATGGGACCGACGCCGATTTGAGAACTGATGATCTGTGCTGTTTCAAAGGCACGAACAAGGGGAGAGGCGA
>JALQSZ010000079.1 GCA_023264135.1 Acidimicrobiales bacterium | reverse complement strand
CAACAAACGACACCGTGCTGTTGTTGGCGAGCGGACTCGCTGGACCAGTTTCGCAAGACGCATTGAACGCGTCGGTCGCAGAAGCGTGTGCGAGTCTCGCTGCGCAGATGTGTGCCGATGCCGAAGGGGCAACCAAAGTTGTTCGGATGACCGTCACCGGAGCAGCTTCCGATGCTGAAGCACTTCTCGGCGCACGGTATGTCTCTCGTAGCAATTTGGTGAAGTGTTCCTGGTACGGATGTGATCCGTATTGGGGGCGTATCGCCAGCGATCTCGGCTCTTGCGGTATCGAATTCGACCCCTCAACGTTTTCTGTTTCCTACGGAGGAGTCACGGTTTGTCGAGGAGCAGTCGACACCGACCACGATGCAGCGGCGGTCGCTACTCATATGGCCGGACGCAATCTTGAAATTGTTGCCGATCTCGGAATTGGTTCCGGCACCGCAACGATCCTTACGAACGATCTTTCTCACGCATACATCGACGAAAATATGGGCACGTCATGAACGCAAAAGCAGGCGCAAAACCCGGAGCTTCTGTTCCCACATCTCACGCGGGACCAGCGATGGAAACCGCCGAAGTTCTCATCGAGGCGCTTCCGTACATTCGCGAGTTCTGGGGCAAGACAATCGTCGTGAAGTACGGCGGAAATGCGATGACCGATCCGGCACTCGCAGAATCGTTCGCGGCCGACATTGTGTTGCTGCACTCTGTGGGAATTCGGGTTGTCGTCGTGCATGGCGGCGGCCCACAGATCGGCGATCTTCTTGATCGGCTCGGTATGAAGTCGGAATTCAAAGACGGCCTTCGGGTCACCGATGCCGACACGCTTGATGTCGCGCGAATGGTGTTGGTGGGCAAGGTCAACCGCGACATCGTTGCATCAATCAATACCCACGGAGCGCTCGCCATCGGACTCTCCGGAGAAGACGGTGGTCTCATCGAGGCCAACCGGCGTGACCCCGAACTCGGATTCGTCGGCGATGTTGCAAACGTGAATCCAGCGATTGTCGAGTCACTCCTCGCCCAGAACCTCATTCCGGTTGTTTCCACGATCGGTGCCGATCTCAGCGGTCAGTCCTACAACATCAACGCCGACACGGTTGCTGGTGCACTTGCAGGTGCACTGGGTGCAACCAAGGTGATCTATCTCACCGACATCGCCGGGTTGTTACGTGATGTCGCCGACCCCGCAAGCCTCATTGCAGAAACCACTCCAACCGAAATTGCCACGCTCATCGACGATGGCGTTCTTTCTGGCGGAATGATTCCCAAAGTCGACGCGTGCCTCGAAGCCATCAACGCTGGCGTACCTGCCGCGCACATGCTCGATGGAAGGGTCCCGCATGTTGTCCTCCTTGAACTGTTCACGAAAGCTGGCGTCGGAACAATGATCACGTCTGAGGTGAACTCATGAGCTCGCACTCAGAAGCGATGCATGCGCCAGTTGGTTTGGACCATTGCCCATTCATGCCGACGTACGGTGCGCCGGCGGTGCGCATCGTCCGGGGTGAAGGTTGCAAGTTGTGGGACGAAGATGGCAACGAGTACCTCGACTTTCTTGCTGGCATCGCCGTTGTCGGGCTCGGACACGCCAACCCGGAAATCGCAGACGCAATTGCCGAACAAGCGCGCACGCTCGTGCACGTCTCGAATCTTTACGGAACAGTTCCAGGAACCGACGTTGCAATTGCTCTCGATCGGCTGCTCGGTGGTGGAGGGCAACTTTTCTTCACCAACTCTGGGGCCGAAGCGATCGAATGTGCGATCAAACTCGCTCGTAAGTGGGGAGGTCACGGTCGTTACGGCGTCGTGAGCGCGTACGGCTCATTCCATGGCCGCACGCTTGGCGCGCTACACGCAACTGGTCAGCCCGCAAAGTGGGAAGGCTTCCAACCGCTGCCTGAAGGATTTCGGCATGTGGCATGGAACGACCTCGAGGCACTCGAAGCGGCAATCGACCCAACGGTTGCGGCAGTGCTTCTCGAGCCCATTCAGGGCGAAGGTGGAGTCCATCCTGCAACTGCCGAGTACTTCGAAGGCGTGCGCCGTCTTTGCGACGAGCGTGGTCTCCTGATGATCGTCGATGAAATCCAAACCGGTTTCGGTCGCACAGGTGAATGGTTTGGCTTTCAGCACTTCGGCGTTGAACCCGATGTCGTCACGATGGCGAAGGCGCTTGGCAACGGCATGCCCATCGGTGCATGTTGGGCCAAACGTGAGGTCGCTGCAGTCTTTCAACCTGGAGATCACGGCACGACCTACGGCGGTCAGCCCTTGGCCGCATCCGCCGCTCGCGCCACTCTGCAAATCCTCGAACGACTCAATGCACCGCAACTCGCCGAACGGGCGGGTGCCGAATTCCGTCACCTGCTCGAAACTGTCGACGGAGTGGTCGAGGTGCGTGGGCTCGGGTTGCTCCTCGCTGCGCAACTTGCAGAGGGCCTCGATGCCAGAGCAGTCGCCGCCGACCTTCTTCAAAAAGGACTCATTGTCAACGCGGTCTCGCCGACTTCCCTCCGGTTTGCACCGCCGTTGATTGTTTCTGAAACCGAGATTGCGCAAGCAGTCGATCTTCTTTCGGCGGTTCTCGCCGATCATCTTTCGAAGGCGTAGTTATGAGACATTTGCTCGAGGTCGACGACCTCTCCACAACGGAATTGGGCGACATCCTCGACCTCGGACGCGCTGCGACCGTTCCGCGCAGTCTCGACGGCCTCGGAATGGCGTTGCTGTTCGAAAAGCCCTCTGCTCGGACCCGCAACTCAATGGAGATGGCGGTCGTGCAGTTGGGTGGACACCCGCTCACAATTCGGCCCGACGAGGTCGGACTCGACACTCGCGAGACCGTCGAAGATGTCACCAGAACGCTGTGCTGTTACCACGCGGCAATCGGCGCGAGAGTCTTTGAGCATTCAAAACTTGAGCGGATGACTGCGGTGAGTTCGGTTCCGGTCGTCAACATGCTTTCCGACGAAGCGCATCCGTTGCAGGCGCTTGCCGACCTCCTCACAATGGCCGACGAGTTTGGTGGTGTGAGCGCACTTGCTGGTCGCACCGTGGCCTACATCGGCGATGGCAACAACGTCGCTCGCAGCCTTGCTCTCGGCGCGGGGATGCTTGGCATGTCGGTGCGGGTCGCGACGCCTGTCGGTTTTGAATTCTCCGAAGCCGACGTTGCTCGCATCGTTGCGACTGGTGCTGACTTTTTGGCGACCAACGATCCGTTCGAAGCTGTTGAGGGCGCAAGCGTGATCTACACCGACGTCTGGACCTCCATGGGTCAAGAAGCGGAATCGGTAAAGCGGCGGGAGCTGTTTGCAGGCTTCACCGTCACCGACGAACTGATGGATGCTGCTGCGAACGATGTGATCTTCATGCACTGTCTCCCTGCACATAGGGGAGAGGAAGTCACTGATTCGGTGCTCGAAGGTTCGCGCAGTCGGGTGTGGCCTCAAGCTGAGAATCGGATGCACGCGGCCCGCGGTGCACTCGTATGGCTCATGGAGCAACGATGACCGATACGAGAGAACCGTCGAAATTAGGTAAGACCCAACGTCAACACCTTGTGGCCCGTCTGATCGAGTCGCAGGTTGTGGCGAATCAACAAGCGCTCGTCGATCTTCTTGCCGATGAGGGCGTGCTCGCGACACAAGCAACGGTGTCTCGTGATCTCGAGGATCTTGGTGCGATCAAGGTTCGAATGCCTGGTGGCGAATCGGCGTATGCGATTCCTGCCTTACCGAAAGAGCAACGTGCTCCTGAAGATCACCTGCGTCGAGTCTTTGGCGATTGGGTGGTCGAGGTCGCGACCTCCGACAACCTCGTTGTCATTCGCACGCCACCAGGTTCTGCACACGTCGTCGCATCCGCGCTTGATCGTTCGGGGCTCGCTGGGATCCTCGGCACGGTGGCCGGTGACGACACCATTTTGATTGTCGTTGCTTCCGATGTCGGTGGCGCAACAATTGCCGCACAACTTTCAGATCTCGCTGGTCTTTGACGCCAGCACCAACCATCAGTCGATTCAACGAAGGAAGAGCAATGGCACAACGAGTGGTACTGGCATACAGCGGTGGTCTCGACACCTCGGTCGCAGTGCGCTGGATGATCGAGAACTACGGGGTCGAAGTGATCACCGTCGCGTGCAACCTCGGGCAGGAAGGCGATTGGGAAGGTCTTCAAGCCAAAGCATTCGCGGCCGGGGCAATCGAAGCGATTGTCGTTGACTGTCGCGAAGAATTTGCCGACGAATTCCTTGCACCATCGCTTAAAGCCAACGCGCTCTATGAAGGCAAGTATCCGCTTGTTTCAGCGTTGTCGCGGCCAGTCATCGTGAAGCATCTTGTCGAAGCGGCCCGATTGCATGGTGCCGATGCAGTTGCGCATGGTTGCACCGGTAAGGGCAACGATCAGGTGCGGTTCGAGGTCGCCACTCGCGCACTGGCGCCCGACCTTGAAATCCTCGCTCCGGTCCGTAACTGGGGTATGACCCGCGAAATGTCGATCGACTACGCCGAAAAGCACGACATCCCCGTTCTCGCGACGAAAGAAAAGCTGTACTCAATCGACGACAACTTGTACGGGCGCGCCATCGAGTGTGGCGAGATGGAAGATCCGTGGTCGCGTCCGCCTGAAGGTGTGTGGTCGATGACTACCGTCAAGGCGTCCGAGTCTCGCGAGGTCGTGATTGGTTTCGAACAGGGCGTTCCTGTTTCCATCGATGGTGAAACCCGTTCGTTAGCCTCGCTGATTGTCGAAATGAACGACATCGTTGGCGGCTATGGCTGGGGTCGACTCGACATGGTCGAAAACCGTCGCGTTGGCATTAAGAGTCGTGAAACCTACGAAGCACCTGGTGCACTCGCGCTCATTCTCGCTCATCAAGACCTTGAGTCTCTGTGCCTTGAGCGCGATGTCATGCACGAGAAGCAACGTCTTGAAGGGCGCTATGCCGATCTTGTGTACGACGGAATGTGGTACTCGCCACTCAAGAACGCGCTCGATGCATTCGTCGATTCAACGCAGCAGTTCGTCACTGGTGAGGTTCGACTTCGCCTCGAACCCGGTCGTTGCTATGTCGTCGGCCGGCGAAGCCCATGGAGCTTGTACGACTACGGACTCGCTACCTACGACGCTGAAGATACGTTCAATCACGCCGATTCCGAAGGTTTCGTCAAGCTTTGGGGTCTCGGCATTCAAACGTGGGCGGCTCGTCAATCGACCGCTTCAAACGGAAAGTAAACAACCATGAGCACGCTCTGGCACGGTCGGTTCGAAGGTGGACCGGCAGAGGAATTGATGGCGTTCACCGTGAGTCTTCCATTCGACTCGCGGCTCGCTGCCGACGACCTCACTGGTTCTCGCGCGCATGTGCGCGGCCTCCTTCGTGCCGGGATTCTCACTGATGACGAATGTGCATCGGTGTTGTCGGCGCTCGATGCTGTCGAAACCGAACTTCGCGATGAAACGTTTGTCTTTGTTCCATCAGACGAAGACATTCATACTGCGGTCGAGCGTCGCGTTACCGAATTGGCCGGACCAGCTGGTGCGAAGTTGCATACCGGTCGAAGCCGGAACGATCAGGTCGCTACCGACCTTCGGCTGTTCACCAAACGTGAACTCGGCGTGGTCATCGAAAAGGTGATCTCACTGCAGCGCGTCCTTCTTGATCGGGCGCAAGAAGTCGGTGATGCGGCCGTTCCTGGCTATACGCATCTGCAACGTGCGCAACCAGTGCTGCTCGCTCATCACCTGCTCGCTCATGGCTGGGCGTTTGCCCGCGATATCGATCGATTGATCGACGCGAGGCGTCGTCTCGACGTCTCGCCGTTGGGGGCTGGAGCTCTCGCCGGCTCGTCGTTGCCTCTCGACCCAGCAGCAACAGCAACTGATCTCGGTTTCGCGGGAGTCTTTGCCAATTCACTCGATGCGGTCAGCGATCGTGATTTCGTCGCGGAATCTCTCTTCGTGCTTTCTTTGCTCGGCGTTCACCTGTCTCGATTGGCCGAGGAAATCATCTTGTGGTCGACCGATGAATTTGGGTTCCTTGGTCTCGCCGACGCGTACTCGACCGGTTCATCGATGCTTCCGCAAAAGAAGAATCCCGATATCGCCGAACTGACTCGCGGAAAGACCGGCCGTCTCATCGGAAACCTGACCGGGCTCCTCGCAACGCTGAAGGCGTTACCTCTCGCGTACAACCGTGACCTCCAAGAGGATAAAGAACCGCTGTTCGATTCTCTCGACACGGTTGTGCTCGCTCTGAGTGCGATGACCGGCCTACTCGCGTCGTCCACCTTCCGCCTCGAGGCCATGGCCGAAGCGGCAAATGCGCCGACCGCAGCGGCAACCGATCTCGCCGAGTGGCTCGTCGCGAATGGAACGCCATTTCGCGATGCACACGCAATTGTCGGCGCGCTCGTTCGTAAGAGCCTCGATGAAGGAATTGCGCTCCGAGAACTCGTTGCAGCGTCGCCTGAACTTGGTCCCGACGCGGTCTTCCTTGTTGAGCCAGGAGTCGCGGTGACTCGGCGCACAACTCCCGGTGGCGGTGGCCCGACTCCGGTTGCTCAGCAACTCGTCGCATTTAGCGAACAACTCGCAAGTGACAGTTCCCGAAGCTGAAATGACAGATCCGCTGTTTCCCGGACGCGAGTTTCCGAGTGACGACGCCCCGGTTCTTCTCGATTCACGACTGCTTGAATCAACGACCGATATCGGTCGTGTCATCGGTCATCTCTCGCAGTACCAATCAAGCGATTCACATCAGCTTGTCGTCCGCGACGAGATGATTTCGTTCGCTGAAGAACACCAAGAACTCGCTCTTCATCGTTCGTGCGAACCGGGTCACTTCACTGCTTCGGCAATCGTCATCGAGCGCGGGACCGATCGATTCCTCGTTCTGTTTCACACGAAATTGGAAAAGTGGCTTCAGCCCGGAGGGCATGTCGACGGAAGCTCGAATCTTCCTGCTTCGGCGCTTCGGGAAGCGATCGAGGAAACGGGAATACCCGATCTC
>JALQSZ010000078.1 GCA_023264135.1 Acidimicrobiales bacterium | reverse complement strand
GGGCACGCGCACCTCGTTGAAGAACACCTCGTTGAACGACGCACCGCCAGTCATCTGGCGCAGCGGACGAATCTCGACGCCGGGCGCCTTCATGTCGATGAGGAATCCGGTGAGTCCCTTGTGCTTGGGCGTGTTGGGATCAGTTCGGGCCACGAGCATGCCGCGGTTGGCGATGTGAGCAAGCGTGTTCCACACCTTTTGACCGGTGATCACCCATTCGTCGCCATCGCGCACGGCTCGACATCCAAGGCCAGCAAGATCCGAACCTGCTCCGGGTTCGGAGAACAACTGACACCACGCATCTTCACCGGTGAAGATCCGCCGCAAGAGAGTGGCGCACTGTTCGTCGGTTCCGTGTGTAGCGATTGTGGGGCCGGCCATGGTGATGCCAAAGAAGAACCGAGTTTCGATCGCTGATGCCCCTGCTTCTCGCAGGCGTCGATCGATCTCTTTTTGATAAGTGGGAGCGAGACCGAGTCCGCCGCGGCCGACGGGGAAATGCACCCAACCGAGACCGAGGTCGTATTGGCGGCCTCGGAACGTGACTTCATCGGTCGTGGAGGGATCAAGTTCTGACAGCAGCGTCGAGAGACGTTCTTCAACGAGGGCAGCGGCGTCTGTGGTGCTCATTTTCGAGAGGCTACGCATCCGGGGAGCGGAGCGCACAGACGACTCGGTTCGCATTCGGAGGTGGCGAGGGCGGTCAGAGAAACCGGTACTATCGCCCCTCGCAGGTCGGGAGTCCCCGGCCAAGCGCTGAACGAGAGGGTGGTCCATGGCCGAGGTGCAGTTCGACGACATCGATGCAATCAATGCGCTTGCCAGCGAGGAATTTGGCGAGTGGGGCGATTCGATCGAGGTGTCGCAGCAAATGATCAACGATTTCGCGGAACTCACTGGCGATCGCCAGTGGATTCACATTGATGTCGAGCGGTCGCTGAAGGAAAGCCCATTTGGTGGGCCGGTTGCTCACGGGTTTTTGACCCTCAGCCTCATGCCGAAACTCGCGACGTTCCCGGTCAAGGTCATCGGCAATGGAAGTGCAGTGAATTACGGCGCTGAAGGTTTGCGCTTTCTTTCACCAGTTCCCGCTGGTGCGAAGGTGCACGCTCGGTCTCGCGTGGTGAAGGCCGAAGCAAAGCCCAAGGGCACGCTTATCACCACCGAAGCGGAAATCGCTGCGGAAGGTTCGGATCGTCCCGCGCTGCTCTACAAGATGCAGGTGCTGTATACGCCTCCGCGCTGATCAGTTGCCCGGCGTCGTTCGGTTAGGACGGCGCCGGGTTGTTCGCGCGATAGGCGTCGATGAGTTGTGGGACAAGCCAGTCCATCACTGTTGGTAAAGCGTCAGCGCGAATGTGCACACCATCGTCGCGAGTGGCTTTGTCTTTTGCGCCACCAGTTGGTCCGAGCCAAGCCTGATAATCGATGATGGTGCTGTTGGGAAGTGCCCGAACCATTGGAAGCACGATCGAGTTGATTTGATCGAGTCGTTCCGGGTTGTTGTACGGACTCGTTCGATTGAGATGCGGCGATACGAGCCACACCACCTCGGTGTTGTGGGCGGAAAGAATCTTGAGCGCGTCGCTGTATTCGCTCTTCAAAAACGCGTCGTATGCGGGGTCACCAGGCTTCAGCCACTGATCGCCAAGCTGCGGCACTTTGCGGTCGATGGAATCCCACGGGCTGGCGTAACCGAGAACAACGTCGGGGCGGTAAGCCTCGATGGCGCTCACCCACGACACGACGCCCTGTCCTAATCGTGAGGGATCGATGGGATCGGCCCACGTTGCGCAGACCTCGCCCATCGGACCAGGGCCCTCTTCGTATTTCTTCTCGCCACCACGAGTGGTGCCGCAACCGATGTGGGCTTCGTTGAAGACGAGGATCTGGCCAGGATTCTTCGCGCACCAGTCCTTCATTGCCTCACCCATTTGAGTCATGACGGAATCGCCAACGACAAGGATGCGAACCGGATCAGTACCTTCAACGGGAAGACACTGCGAACCTTTACCGAGGGCAACGGCAGTTTCAGCTTGGTTGACACCACCGGCGAGCGGTGCGCTATTGGCCTTGGGGATGCGCACGGTGTTCGCATAAAGCAGGAGTCCGAGAGCGATGATGATGCCGCCACCCATACCTGCCGCGAATTTCCAGCCCTTCCATCGGCCCTTCAAGAACGGCTTTTCAATCCACTTGTAGCTGGCCCACGCCAAAAGGAAGGTGAGACCGAATCCGAGAGCGAGATCCTTGAAGGAATTCAGGCCGGGTTTATCGGGCGACTTATCGCTGTCGACCACGATGAAAACGAGCCAGTGGTAGAGGTACAAGCCGAAGCCGAGGCGACCCGCCCACATCAAGAATCGGTTCTTATAGAACCAATGCAGCCAACCGGTCTTTGTTGAGACGGCGCGGGTCATGAAGACCGACATCACGGCGACCAAGAAGAAGCCGCCGTATTCGAACATCCAGGCGGTTTTCTCGCTGATGGTGAACATCAAAAAGATGAAACCGATCGTGGAAATCAATCCAAGAAATTGGGTGAGCCAACTTCCCCAACGTGTGCGGGGCTGACCCCACCATGAGCAGACCACGGCCATGGCGATACCGAGCAATAACGCGAAAGCGCGAGTGTCGGTGCCGTAGTACGCCCGAGAAATAGTCGAGGAGTTGTTGGGGTCAAAGACGATTGACATCCACACGGCGGATGCGATCGCGCCGCCGATGGAGAGGATTGCGAGCCAGCGTCGACCAAGCCACTTCATGCAGATGATCAAGAAGAAGGGTGCAAATAAATAGAACTGTTCTTCGATCGCGAATGACCACACGTGGCGGAATGGCTGCGGATTCGAGTACTGACTGGCGTCGAAATAATTGGAGTGAGAGAAAATCTCTTTCCAGTTCGCCATCCAGCTCATGCCTGCCGTGATGCCGGCGGTCCATTTCGGAATGCGATTCGGGTCGATAAGGAACGCGGTCGCAAACGCGGTGAGGATGAAACAGACAACAAGCGCGGGCATAAGTCGGCGAACGCGGCGCGAGGCGTAGGCCGGTACATCCATGCGGCCGGTGTTGTCCCACTCATTGAGAGCGATCGTGATGATGAGGAAACTCGAGAGGACGAAGAACAGATCGATACCGATGATGCCGCCGGGAATGAGATACGGCGCAAAGTGGTACATCATCGGGCCAGCGATGACGTAGAAGCCGCGCATGCCATCGAGAGCAGGCATATGGGCGATACGAGAAGGTTTCGCCGTGACGTCGGAAAGAGGAGCGTCGGCGACGGCGACACCAATGGCGGCGGCGATTGGGTCGGTGCTGTCGTCTGCGCCGTCGGATGGGTCGGTGTCGATCGTCGTTGCCATGGTCACCCCCTTCGGACTCGGACCTGCGGCCGACAGTCTGCCACGCACCCCCGAAAGATCTATGTCAGGTGACGCTGTGAGAACGGCTGCACCCGTAGGATGTCGCCCATGGATCGGCTGGTGAGTTTCACCCTCGATTTCGAGGATCTTCGAACCGATCCTTCCGTTCAGGAAGAGCGCGTCGTCCTCGTCACCGACCGGATTCTCGGAAAGCTCCGCGAACGTGGAATTCGGGGAACGTTTTTCTGTGTGGGTGAACTCGCTGAGCAGCATCCAGCACTCATGCGTCGGATCGTGGCCGATGGTCATGAACTTGGTGTCCATGGTTATCAGCACATTCCGAATGACCTGCTCGGACCAGAGCGCTTTCGTTCGGATAACGAGAAGGCGAAGGCGATTCTTTCTGACATCGCCGGAGCCGAGGTCGTGCTCTACCGCGCTCCTCAATATTCGTTAGTTCCCTCCACCCCGTGGATCCCTGAGATCCTCACTGAGTTGGGATTCATCGCCTCGTCGAGCGTGTTGCCTGCTCATAGCCCGCTCTATGGATGGCCGGGTGCGCCAACAACGCCCTTCAGGTGGCCATCGGGTTTGATCGAGTTGCCGAGTCCCGTCACGAAGCTCGGACCGATGACCTTCCCCTTCCTTGGGGGCACGTATCTGCGTTTACTCCCGTCTGCGATCCGGAAGCGGGGAGTTCGGAGTTCCGACCCAGCCTCGGTGTTGTGGACCTACTGCCATCCCTGGGAGTTTGATCCCGACGAGAAGTTCTATGTCTATGAACATGGCGGTTGGCTCGTCAGTCGAATTGGTTGGCTGAATCGTCGCGGCATGCTGAAGCGAGTGCTCAACGCGCTCGAACCTCAGGCTGGTCTTCCACTCGGCGAGATCGTTGCGTCGTTGGGCGATGTGCCGCTTTTCGATCCGTTCGGAACTGATCAGCAACTGGCCTCGGGTCAAAAATGACACAACGCATTTCGAGATTCTGGATCGCGTTGTTGATCATCGTTGTTGGTGGATTCGGCATCCGAGTCGTGTCACTCTCACTGTGGGCACCGCATAACACGCTGCAATTAGGTGGCGACGCCGTCTACTACCACGAGGCAGCAAACCTTCTTGCCGACGGCAAGGGGTTCATCGATCCGTATCGATTCCTGTTCGGCGGAAATGAACATGCGCAGACGGCCGACGGTCGAACGATCACCGTCGTCACGCCGGTAGGTCACGAGGAACCGACAGCCGGTCATCCTCCGATCTATGTGATGTATCTCGGTGCCGTTTCAGCGCTTGGTTTTCGATCGTTGGCGGCGCACCAATACGCATCCATTCTCCTCGGCAGTGCATCGATTCTTTTGGCCGGCCTACTGGGGCGGTCGTGGCGCAATGAACGAACGGGGCTCATCGCTGCATTTTTGACGGCGGTGTACGCAAATATTTGGATCAACGACATCGTCGTGATGTCAGAAACTGCAGCGCTTTTCTTCACCTTCGTTGCCACGATCTTTGGCTTGCGGTTTGTTCGTGTTCCCAGCCGGAAGAACGCCGCGATTTTTGCGGTCGCTGGAGCGCTTGCTGCGCTTTCTCGCGCCGAGTTACTGCTCTTTCTGCCGATCGTCGCTGCGGTTGCGCTTTGGAAAGCCCCGATTCCATGGAAAGAACGTTTCCTTCGTTACGGGATCGCCGGTGTTGTGTGTTGTGCAGTTCTTGCACCTTGGGTCATTCGCAACAATTTGGTCATGCACGAACGCATCACGCTCTCCGATGGCACGGGAACGGTGATGGTGCAGGCCAACTGCGACGACACGTTCTACGGACCACATCTCGGCTACTGGAGTCTCCGATGCGGCGAACCTCAGCCCTACGGACCCAACGGCGAACTGCTTGATGAATCGCAGCGCGACGTTGTCGTGAGGGCGCGTGCGACCGAGTACATCTCTCAGCACAAAGCGCGTCTTCTCACGGTGATTGTTCCGGCTCGCATCGGACGTATGTGGGGTCTCTACGAGCCACTCGAACAGGTGCGCCTCGACATTGGTGAAGGACGGCCCTCAATTCCGGCCAAATTCGGCTTCCTTGAATACCTCGTGCTTGCACCAGCAGCGATCGCTGGCGTCGTTCTCCAATGGCGCCGGCGACAGCCAGTGTTGGTGATCGGACTTTGGGCGGTGTTGGCAACGATTACCGCGGCGACCGCATTCGGCACCACTCGATACCGCACCGCAGCGGAGGTTTCCATTGTGATGTTTGCCGCGATCACGGTTGAAGCGCTGTGGTTGTTCATTGATCGAAAGCGACATCGCAGTAGCGATGGGGCCGAGAGGGTCGACGCAGTGCAAGGTGCGATATGACCGACGATGCTGAACTTCAACGCACAGCAACGCTGTTGAATCATGTCTTCGAACATGCAGATCCACTCACCGTCGCATCGCTGCGTTGGTATTACGACGAAAATCCTGCAGGTGAAGCGGCTGTCGGTCGAGTCGAAGAAGACGGCAAACGTCTGGGTAATTACGCGTTGATTCCGAATCGATTTCGATCGATTGCGGGTGAAGAACGTGTCCTTGGAGTCGGTGTTGATCTCGCGGTTGATCCCGATGCCCGTGGATCAGGCGCCTTTCGTCGAACGGTCGAGGATTCCTACGCGAGGGGAACGGCGATGGGATTCGACGGAATCCTCGGTGTTGCGAACGCCAATTCCGCACCGCGAATGGTTGCCACTTTGGGATGGCGAAGCCTGGCGCCGCTTCCGGTCACCATGATCCCCGCCGTTGGGTCGACAAAAGGTTTTCGATCAACCGAGATCACCACCGAAACGATTGATGTCGTCGATAGTTTGGTCGATGATGAGTTTCCCCGTTCATCAACTTCGGGGTTCGCACCGATTTGGACAACCGAACTTCTTCGGTGGCGCCTGCAGCGCCCTGGTCATTCCTACAGCGTTCATGTCTCTGATGATCTCGTCGTGGTCTCGACCAGAACGCGTGTGGCAAAGCTTCCATTCGGTGTAATTCTCGGAGTCCTGTCTCGCCGTGACGTTCCGCGTGTACCTGTTGGGCGTGTCGCCGCAGTTGTGGGCCGGCACCACAAGGCCCCCTTTGTTATTCACTGGGGACGTTCGCCGGCGTTGCGAATGCGAGGCGTGCCGCTTCCGCAGAAGCTGATGCCCTCGCCGCTCTCGCTTGTTTTGCATCCGTTTGTCTCCGACTTCAATCGCGACACATTCGAACTCGGAGAATTCGGCTTTCTCGATTTCGACGCGTACTGAGATCGAGTCAGTCGATTCCGGCAAGTTGACGGGCGTAGGCAATGACGCGGCTTGGGTCATAGGAACGCGCAATCATCATCTTCTCGGCTTCAAGCGAACCTTCGGCATGGATGGCGAGCACGGCGTGATAGCCGCCGAACTCACGTGTGGTGAGATCGCTCACCATGTTCATGGCCTTGATGCGGTCTTCGCCATCGACACCTTCGCGACCAGCGAGAAGTGATCGAAGGAGTGGGCCGATCTCTGGGTTTGCGAAATCTGCTCCACCAGGAGCGGTCACGAGGAGACCGCCGGCGAGGTCTTGTACTTGTTGCAACGCGTGGTGGTAGCCGTGAGCGAAATGGGATTTCGCGATGTTGACGATGAGCGGATCGGGAACATAGATACCGGCGTCGTCAGGAGTGCCCCGCAACGCACTTGACTCAACAAGTGCCCG
>JALQSZ010000077.1 GCA_023264135.1 Acidimicrobiales bacterium | reverse complement strand
CCTGATGTTCCCCGATCTCGACATGCTCGGGATCGATCTGGTGCTGCCTGATTTCACTTATCTCCGTGAAAACGCCGATCGAATCATCGGTTGCATCGCCACCCATGGTCACGAAGACCACACCGGCGGGCTTTCATTTCTTCTCCGTGAACTCGAGTTCCCCATTTACGGATCGGCACTGACTCTCGGATTGGCTCGCAATCGCATCGAGGAAGCCGGACTACTCGACCGCACCGAATTCATTCCGATTGTCGATGGTGAACGTCGGATGATCGGTCCGTTCGATGTCGAGTTCATTCCGGTCACCCATTCGGTTCCCCACGGAATCGCCACGGCATTCCACACGCCCCAAGGCGTGATCCTTCACACCGGTGATTTCAAACTTGATCTCACTCCAGTCGACGGTCGTCTGACCGACCTCGCTCGTATTGGCGCGATTGCGTCGAACGAAGGCATTCGTCTTCTGCTTTCGGACAGCACGAACGCCGAGGAACACGGACACGCTGCGTCAGAAACATCAGTTGGTGCGGTGCTCTACGACCTCTTCCATCGGTACGAAGGTCGACGCATCATCACGACCTGCTTTGCCAGTCACATTCATCGGGTGCAGCAAATTGCCGATGCGGCGATTTCGTTCGATCGCGTGATCGCAACGATGGGTATGTCGATGAAGAAGAACGTTCGCATGGCTCGCGAAATGGGCTTGCTCAACATCCCCGAATCCCGCCTCATGGACATCGCCGACGTTGGCGATCTTCCACCGGAAAAAGTTTGCGTGATTTCGACGGGTTCGCAGGGTGAACCGATGTCGGCGCTCGCGCTTATGGCGGCGAATGAAAATCGTTGGCTCACGTTGAGTAACTCTGATGTGGTCATCATGAGCTCGCATCCAATCCCCGGAAACGAAACCGACGTTTCAAAGGTGATCGATGGGTTGGTTCGTGCCGGTGCTGAAGTCGTGCATTCGGGAATTTCCGATGTGCATGCATCCGGTCACGCCAAAGCTGAAGATCTCAAGATGTTCTTGTCGATCACGCGACCCGAATATTTCGTTCCTGTTCACGGTGAGTACCGACATCTCGTGGCTCATGCGAAGTTGGCCCGACAAATGGGTGTTGCTGCATCGAACATCATCGTGTGCACCGACGGCGATCAAGTCACTCTCGACGACACTGGTCTTCGTCCCACCGCGCAGGTGCCTTCTGGCTATCTCTATGTCGACGGCATCATTGGCGATGTCGGAACCGGTGTGTTGCGCGACCGCCGCGTCCTCGCTGAAGAGGGGGTCGTCGTGGTGATCGTTGGTGTCGATATCGAACACGGCACCACGATGATTGGGCCCGAGATCATCACCCGCGGGTGGGTGCACGCTCCGGAAGCCGAAGAGCTCCTTGACCAGTGTGCCGACCAGGTTCGCGATGCCATCGCCGATCTCTTCCGCAACGGCCGAACCGATATCGAAAACGTGCAGCGAGTCGTTCGCCGGGCCGCAGGCCGATTCGTGAACGAAAAGACCAAGCGACGGCCGATGATCGTGCCTGTCGTAATGGAAGCCTGAGCCGGCTTTCGCCACTAGGGGTTCCGCCGCGTACCCTTGCGCCATGCCTGATGTGCCCGTCGCACTAACTCCAAAATTCTCCCCTGAAGTTCGTGAGCGCCTCACGCCCGAGGCTGCCCGTGCAGCGATTCGAGCAGCGGGAGTTGCGTTGCTCGACGAGCGTCGCCAGTTGACTCTCGACGAACTCACCGCTCTCGCCGATGTTCCCGATTCGGCCGTACCCGCTCTCGCATCGCTCGCCCACGAGGTTCGTCTTGAGTGGTGCGGCGACACGGTCGAGGTCGAAGGCATCCTTTCGGCGAAGACCGGTGGTTGCCCAGAGGATTGCCACTTCTGTAGTCAGTCGGCGAAGTTCGAGTCGCCCGTTCAGGCGATGCCGTTCCTCGACACCGCTGATGTGCTCGCTGCCGCGCGCGAAACCGCGGCACTTGGCGCAACCGAGTTCTGCATTGTGTTGGCAATTCGTGGCCCCGACGAACGAACCATGGATCGCATTTGCGAACTCGTTCCGCTGGTGCAGGACGAAGTCGGAATCAACGTTGCAGTGAGCGCGGGCATCGTCACCGAAGAACAAGCAAAACGTTTCGCCGATGTGGGTGTGCATCGATACAACCACAACCTCGAAACCGCAGAGTCGTTCTTCGAAAACGTTGTGACCACGCATACGTGGGCAGAACGTTTCGATACCTGCCAACTGGTTCGTGAACAGGGAATGGAACTGTGCTGCGGCGTACTTCTCGGAATGGGCGAGTCCGTCGATCAGCGCATTGAACTCATTGGTCAATTGCGCGCAGTTGACCCCGCAGAAGTTCCGCTCAACTTCCTCAATCCTCGACCGGGAACTCCCTTTGCCGGACTCCCGCTTACCGAACCACTTGAAGCGATTCGCTGGATCTCGTTGTTCCGCCTCGGACTTCCGTCAGTCATTCTTCGGTATGCCGGAGGCCGTGAAGTCACACTGCGCGAACTACAGGCGCTCGGCCTCACCTCTGGGATCAACGCGCTCATCGTTGGTAACTATCTGACGACTCTGGGTCGTTCGCCAGAAGAAGATCTGCAGATGCTTTCCGATCTTCAGATGCCGATCGGCGCGTTGTCGAAAGCCATCTGAACGTGCCCGATGCGTATTGCCGTTGGTGCGGCACTGCGACCGCGCAACATCCAGCTATCGAGTGTCGGCGCGAACTTGATCCGCCTCGATTCTGTCCAGAATGCGGACGCCGTCTTCGTGTGAAGGTGCATACCGCTGGCTATGAGGCCGCCTGTCGCGACCATGGGGAACTTCAGCTTTAGCTGTTCGGGCAGGACTGCACGACCGCACCTTCAGGTGCAATTGGGTCGGGCATGGCCTTGCCTGCGAAGCGATCGCCGATCCATGTCACCATCGAACTAAACGATGGTGCGATCACGCCGGCATGCGATTGACCCGCGAAGACCCAGCGTTGTTCCACCTGGCCGATCTTGCACAACTGATCGAACAACGCCGCGGAAGAAACGACCGGGATCTGTTCGTCGTTCCCACCATGAATGATGAGAAGCGGCGCTGGAATCGGTGCCGTGAAGTTGCCTGGATCATTGTCTTTCAGCAGTTGGTTCCACGAAGGAACCGATGCCGGATCCGCCTTCTGCAATTTCGCAAAGTCGAGGCCGGCGGCGGCTTTACCGAGATCGCTGCTGCACTTGGTGTCCATGTTCTCGAGGAAGGCAATGCCTTCTGCAGTGAGCACCTGATTGAGATCGGCCTTTTGGTCGCCGTACGCCGCGTTCATCGCGGCCGCCACCATTGCGATGTAGTGCTTGAACGGGCTTTGTTGAAGAGCGGCGTTCACAAGCAACAACTGCGACGGGGGAGCGCCAGCAACATCGGCAACAAGTTCAATGTCAGGGGCGTAGGTCTTCGCAATGTGTCCGGTGTACATCGCTGCATGCCCACCTTGCGAATGACCCCAAACAACAAAGCGCTTCGACGCGTTCGCATTCGGGAAGGTCTGTGCCATGCGCACGATGTCGAGGACGCCGTGCGCTTCACTCTCACCCACGATGTATGGGTGACGACCGGGAGTTCCAAGTCCTTCATAATCCGTTGCAACAACGAGGTAGCCCGCATCGAGCAAACCATTGGCCATTGTCACGAATTCAGCGGGCTTGAGCGACGGTGCACATGCATCGGCAATGCCGGTGGTGCCGTGCGCCCACGAAATGACGGGCCATCCACCACTCGGCGCGGTGCCTTTGGGAATGAGGATGAGTCCGGTCACCGGAATGTCTTGACCAGTGATGGTGGTCGAGTGGTACATCACTCGTGACATCGAACCGTTGAGGCCAGGCGCATCGACCGCTTCAGAATTGATGAGCTGTCCGGGTTTGCCCGCGGGCAGTGGGTCGGGGACGCCATAGAAGTCGGGGAGATCGGGGGAATCTTTGGTCACCACGGTCGACGATGGTGAGGAACTCTGCTTATCCGATGAACAGCCAAGTGCTGCCAGTCCGAGGACGGCGGCGAGCAAAATGGCGAGTGAGCGCTTGATGGCCATTGGTGGTCCTTTCCCCCTGATGCGGGAACGCTACTGCCCGAGTGGCCGAAATCCGGGGCTGGACGGGTGAGATCGGACTTATCCGCACCGATGTCCGATGGTTTGGGTAACCTCATGGGCGGCGAGCGGAGAAGGGGCCACGTCAGGAACGCGTACGCCTGTGGCCACAAAACAGAGTCCTCCGAAACGATCGACCACCAAATCCTCGGCAAAAGCCGGATCCCGGTCGTCATCGGCGCGCAAAGCGCCCGCCAAGAAATCCACCGCCAAGAAGCCCGCAGCCAAGCGAGGAACTGGCGCGCCCAAGGGCCGGTCAGCGGCTGCAGCGCGACGTTCGGCTCCTGGTCCGGTTCGTGAAGCATTTGCAGGTCATGGTCATGACGTATGGGGGGTTGCGCTCGTTGCTCTTGGGCTGCTGACCGCTCTCGGCGTCTACGGCAACCTCGCTGGTCCGCTCGGCCGCGGACTAGCAGAGGTTGCCGGTGCCCTTGTTGGAGGATTGCGCGTCTTCCTTCCTCCCGTCCTCGTTGTTGGTGGCGCGTTGTTGTTGCGCGGCCCGCGCGACGCGCAAGGAACTCCGCGCTTTTCTGCCGGGCGTCTTGGCGTTGGCGTTGCACTGATCTTTATTGCCGTCGCAGGCTTGCTGCAGTTGTCGAAAGGTCGCCCAGAATTCGGCGCACCTCTCGACGATTTCATCGCCGCGGGCGGCTACATCGGTGCGCTTGTGGGTACGCCACTTGAAAAAGCGCTTGCGGTGTGGGGCGCAGCTCTTGTCTTCATCGCACTCATCGTTGTTGGTCTTGTCATCGCCACTGGAGTTTCCGTGCGCACCGCGGCGCGGAAAACCGCCGATGGCGTGAAGCCCGTCCAAGGGGCCATGAAGCGCGGTATGGGCTCGCTCTTTGAATTGAAGTCAGAAGGCGAAGCCGAAGAAGCGAACGATGAGATCGTGCCGATCCTTTACGACGGAAGTTCGACGGTCGAAACCGACTGGGATGACGACGCCGAGCCAATGCTCACCGAACTCATCGATCCCGAAGGCGAACCCGCCGATTCGTTCGATGATGACTCGCTGCTCTTTGTCGCTGGTTCCGACGATGAACCTGTTGCTGACGAACTCGATATTCATGTTCCGACCGGCGATGCACCTCCGGCAAAACCTGAGCAGCTCACCATGCCGTTGCCGAAGGAACGCAAGGTCAACTGGAAGTTGCCATCGCTCAAGATGCTCGACCGTTCGGTTGCGCAGCAGGTCGACAAGAAGATGGTGGAAGACCGCGGTCGTCTGCTCGAATCTGCGCTCGCCGAACACGGTGTGCAGACAAAGCTTGTCGGCATGGTCGTTGGTCCGACCGTGACCCGCTACGAACTTGAACTTCTTCCCGGCGTCAAGGTCTCAAAGGTCACAAGCCTTCACAAAGACATTGCGTATGCAATGGCGTCTCCCGACGTGCGAATTCTTGCGCCCATTCCTGGCAAACAAGCCATTGGTGTTGAAGTTCCGAACGACAACCGTCAATTGGTTGCCGTCGGCGACATCCTCGCTTCTCCTGAAGCGAAAGCGGCGAAGAATCCGCTTGAAGTTGCGATCGGTCGCGACATCAACGGTCGGTCCGTTCTTGCCGACCTTTCGAAGATGCCGCACATCCTCATTGCTGGTGCCACCGGTGCCGGTAAGTCGTCGTGCATCAACTCGCTGCTCACCTCGATCCTCATGCGTTCAACGCCTGATCAGGTGCGGCTCATCCTCATCGACCCCAAGCGCGTCGAACTTGGTCAGTACAACCGACTTCCGCATTTGCTGACGCAGGTCGTCACGAATCCAAAGAAGGCAGCAAACGCGCTTTCCTGGACCGTGAAGGAAATGGAGCGTCGCTACGACCTCCTCTCCGATGTCGGCTTCCGCGATATCGACGGATACAACGCGGCCTACGACCGTGGCGAAGTAATCGACCAGCCCGAAATGGGAATCGAGTATCACCGACTGCCGTACATCCTTGTGGTGGTCGACGAGCTCAACGACCTCATGATGGTTGCTGCACGCGATGTCGAAGAGTCGATCTGTCGAATCGCGCAGATGGCGCGCGCCGTGGGCATCCACTTGGTGATCGCGACGCAGCGTCCTTCGGTCAACGTCATTACCGGCGTGATCAAGGCCAACGTTCCTGCGCGTCTTGCATTCGCTGTGTCGAGCTTGGCCGACTCTCGAGTCATCCTCGATCAAGGTGGCGCGGAAAAACTTCTTGGACGAGGCGACATGTTGTTGCTTGGCCCATCATCGAGCATTGCGCAACGAATTCAGGGTGCATGGGTCACCGAAGACGAAGTGCGCGCGGTTGTGGCCGCATGGCGTCAGCAGTCGCCCGATGTCACCTACGACGACACCGTGCAGGGAAGCGAAGAATCCTCCACGGGCAGCAGCGCTGGCGGTATGGCCGGCGGTGACGATGACGACGACGATCTTTTGGGACAAGCCATGGAACTCGTGGTTCGTTCGCAACTTGGTTCGACCTCGATGCTGCAGCGCAAACTCCGAGTCGGATTCGCTCGAGCTGGCCGCCTCATGGATCTCCTTGAACAACGCGGCGTCGTCGGTCCGTCGGAGGGCTCGAAGGCTCGCACCGTTCTCATGACTCCCGAGGAACTCGACGGCGCGGACTGACGCCTACGATGAGCAAATGACCGAGAGTTTCTGGATCGAGACACTCGGCTGTCCCAAGAACGAGGTCGACTCCGACAAGTTGGTCGGGACGATGCTGGCCGACGGTTTGGTGCCGGCCGATTCACCTGACGCTGCCGATGTTGTGGTGGTCAACACCTGTGCATTCGTTGAACAGGCGCGACAGGAATCAATCGACACGATTCTCGGACTCGACTCGGTGCGCGCTCCTGGTGCTCGACTCGTGGTCACCGGTTGTATGGCGGAGCGCTACGGCGATGAACTCGCCGACGCGCTTCCCGAAATTGATTCCGTTGCGGGATTCGGTGTTCCGGTCACGCTTGGGTCCACCCGAGGTTCGAAAACCTCTCCGTTTGATTTGCTGAATCTTCCAAGGCCGAAGTCGGCGTCGCCGTGGGCCTATGTCAAGGTCGCCGAAGGCTGTGATCGTGCGTGTGGGTTTTGTGCCATCCCGACCTTCCGAGGAAAGCAGCGTTC
>JALQSZ010000076.1 GCA_023264135.1 Acidimicrobiales bacterium | reverse complement strand
CTTCATCCATGTGCTCGCCGGTCCAGATCACCTATCTGCTTTGGCAACGCTCAGCGGCACGAACATACGATCAGAAGAGAATAATTATGTGCATTCATTCCTACTCGGTATCAAGTGGGGTTTAGGTCATGCCTTCGGCCTCATCATCGTTGGTGCAATCTTGATTGCAATAGATGTACCTTTCAACAACGCAACAGTTTCTACTACGCTGGAAGCATTCGTAGGCGTCTTCATGCTGGCTCTGGGAACCTACAGCATGCTCAAAGCTTTCCGTCACAGATCTACTGTAGTGTCCTCTGACTGGGATGTTCCATCGCCTAATGAGAACCTCAAACGGATTAAAGAACACGACAGCGATGAAGAAGATTATGAGGACAGTGGAAATCCTCGATCGTCTATCCTTTGTGAAATGACCCAGGTGCTCAACATGGTCGACGACCACATCGGCACTGTCGTCGGCGCGCTTCCGCCTGAGATCGCCGCGAACACGGTTGTCGTGTTCACCTCTGATCATGGTGATTTCTCCGGTGCGCACGGCTTCCCCGCGAACAAGGCGGGCACGGTGTACGAAGAAGCGTTCAATGTTCCGTTGATCGTTGCTGATCTTTCCGGCCGCTACACCGGCGACATCGATGTCGAACGACGACAGCTCACCTCGAGTGTTGACCTTCTTCCGATGTTCGCCACGCTTGCCACTGGTGGGAATGGTTGGAAGACCGGCGAGCTTGCAGAGATTTACGGCGAACGCCTTGACCTCACGAAACTGCTGCGTTCGAGCCGACAAAAGGGTCGACACGCGTTGGTGATGGCCACCGATGAAGTGGTTCCGATCGAATTCAACTTCAATCACTCGCCGCGCTACATCCTTGGGCTTCGCACCGCGACCTCGAAACTTGGTTTGTATTCAAACTGGTTGCCAGGTACCGCAACGATCGATCCAAAATCGATAGAACTCGAGTACTACGACTATTCAACTGAACGAGGTCGACTCGAACTCGACAACAATCCTGATGATCCAATGGCCAAGGTGCTCGCACATCAGTTGCTGACGAAGTACGTACCGAACGCGATGGAAGCTCCACTTCCGGGTTCGCTCAAGGCAGTTTCTGCAGCGGCGAAAGAACAGTTCCTCGCCTTTGTTGCTGCCCTTGATTTCCTGAATACTCCGTATGTTCGTAACGGGAATCTCGGCAAGTACACGCCGTGGGGTAGTCCGTTCTAACGGCGAGCTCCTTGCGCTGCCGTGTTGTGCCCCCGGCATGACTCGAACATGCGCACATGGTTTAGGAAACCAATGCTCTATCCCCTGAGCTACGAGGGCGGGGATGGCGCGGAACGTGGCGCGAAACTCGGCGCAACAGCCCGGAAGCCATGGGGTGAGGGTAGTTCGGGTCCTATTGGGCGGTCGAAAGTTCAGCTCAATCAAACCGATGGTTCGATGGTTTCCGTGCACACGCGTGAGTACCGAATGCGGTTCCTAGGTGCAGAGTCAGACCTTCGCGCAGCAGGATCGACACTTCAGGGTTTTGGGTCAGGCATCTATGCTCTCGATCATGAAGTTCTCCCGAAAATCGTCGGTGGTTCGTTCGTCTTTCGTGAGGGCGGCGATTGTCGGCGTGTTCGCAACATTCATTGCCGTAGTTTCTGTGGCGACGTTCGCCGGAGCTTCTGGTACGTGGACCGATGCGATCCCAGTGCCTGGTCTCGTTTCGCTCAATATCGGCAATGACGCAACCGTGTCATCGGTGTCGTGTTCGAGTGACGGCAACTGCGCCCTCGGCGGCCGCTACATCGGTGGTTCCGGCGCGCAGGGGTTTGTGGCTGATCTCGTCACGCCGCATCCGCCGACTTCAACAACCACTAGCACCACATCGGGTGGCGATCCCGTTGTTCCTGCATTCACCGGTTGAAGTTGCTCTGAGGTCGACGGGAGATCGCCGGGCATGGGCAGACCTGTGCCATACGATGATCGCAAGACGCTTCGACCGTTGAAGCGGGAATGACCGCTGGTCGGGGAGTGTCGATTCGTCGTGCAATCAGTTGTTGTCGCCCGGTTCCGCCAAGCGATTGTCGTCGGTTTCTTGGCGCTGGCCTTGGTGGCCGTCTCTCTTTTCGCTCCGGCGACGGCCGGGGCAGTGATCGACTCGGCGGTCATTGTGCCCAGTCCCAATGCGGGAACCATCAACGATGGCCTCAAGTCGGTGTCGTGTGTGAGCGAGTCGTTCTGTGTCGCTATTGGCTACACCCGCTCTGGTTCGGGCGACTCGGTGTTGATCCAGTCGTGGAATGGTTCGGTGTGGTCGGTCGTGCCATCGCCGAACACCGGATCGGTCAATGACTACATGATGTCGGTGTCCTGCGTGAGTGAGTCGTCGTGCGTCGCCGCCGGGTATGCCGATATCGGCTCGCGGATCGTGACCTTGGTGGAGTCGTGGAACGGCTTGGTGTGGTCGATCGTTCCCAGCCCCAATGCCGGAGCGACCAGCGACGCACTCCTCTCGGTCTCGTGTGCGAGTCCGACATCTTGCGTTGCCGTCGGTGTCAGTGACAGCGGCTCAGGGGTGGGGACATTGGTGGAGTCGTGGAACGGTTCGGTGTGGTCGGTCGTCCCAAGCCCCAGCCCCGGTTCGTTCTACGACCAACTTTTTTCGGTGTCGTGTCCGAGTGCTTCCTCATGTGTTGCAGTGGGGCGCACGTCCACGGGTGGATCGTTCTCGACCTTGGTGGAGTCGTGGAACGGCTCGGCGTGGTCGGTTGTCCCGAGCCCGAACGTCGGCGCGACTGACCAAGTTCTGGAGTCGGTCTCCTGCCTGAACGGGTCTTCATGTGTGGCAGTCGGAAACATTGATACCGGCTCGCGACTGCTGACGTTGGTGGAATCATGGAACGGTTCCACGTGGTCGGTGGTTCCGAGCCCGAATGTCACCACACACCAAGATCGATTGTCGGCAGTGTCATGCATGAGTGCATCGTCGTGCGTAGCTGTTGGTACCTCGAATGCGAGCTCGCGGCCGATGACGTTGGTGGAATCTTGGGATGGGTCGGCGTGGTCGGTGGTTCCGAGCCCGAATGCCACCCAATCCATCGACGCATTGCGTGATGTGTCGTGCGTGACCACGTCGCGGTGCACCGCGGTCGGATACTCCTATGACAACGTCGGCAAAACCTTGATTGAATCCTTGACGGGTCCCGAACCAGCGCCGACCACGACATCGCTCCCGACGCCGGCCGACCCGGTGGTGCCTGCGTTCACCGGTTGAACCTTCGTGAGCAGGTCGAGACATCGGACTGAGGAGGCCGAAAGTGGAAGAACTACCTGTTGAGATTGCGCGCCGTCTCGATCATGCTCGGCGAATTGAGCGCGTCCTTCAACGACTCGGCTGGTTCGTTGCCGCGATCGGTGTTGTGGGGACAGGTGTGTTCATCGGCTTCTGGATTGCCGATGAATTGAGTGCAGAACAGGCGGTGAGTTTGGTGCTGGGCACAATGCTCGCCACGGTGTTGTCTGGTGCATCGGCCTATGGAGCAGGCGTCAACATCGGTCTTGGCGCGGCACGGTTGGAACTCGCAGCGCAGTCGGCAGTCGATAGCGTCCCTGCCCACAACGGTCCTTCGTAGCCCAGAAACTCCCCGACGGAAGGCTTGTGACGGGCAACTAGGGTCTCACGCGTGAATGAATCTCGCCGTTATTCGTTGTCTCGGTCTGCGCTTGCAGCGGTAGCTCTTGTCGGAGCGGTCTCGACTCTTTTTGCCGTTCTTTTGAACTTCACCACCGCTGGAGCATCGGGTACATGGAATAACGCGATTGCGGTACCGGGTCTTGCTGCGCTCAACACGGGCAACTACGCGCTGGTCGATACCGTGTCGTGTTCGAGTGGTGGCAACTGTGCCGTCGTCGGTTCGTACGACAACGGCTCTGGCGCTCAAGGCTTTGTGGTATCGCAGACGAACGGCGTGTGGGGCACTGCACTTCCGGTGCCTGGTCTTGCTGCGCTCAATACTGGAAACAACGCGCGAGCGATTGCCGTGTCGTGTCCGAGTGACGGGAACTGTGCCATCGGCGGCTTCTACCGAAATGGTTCCGGCTTTCAAGGCTTTGTCGCGACGCAGTCGAATGGCACCTGGGGCACTGCTATCCCGGTGCCTGGTCTCGCAGCACTCAACACTGGGACTAACGCGTATGTGAAGTCAATGTCGTGTACGAGTAGCGGCAATTGCGCGATCAGTGGCTCGTACGACAGCGGTTCGGGCTACATGGGCTTTGTCGCGACGCAGTCGAATGGCACGTGGGGCACTGCTATCCCGGTGCCTGGTCTTGCTGCGCTCAACGTCGGCAATAACGCGTATGCAGAGTCGTTGTCGTGTGTGAGTAACGGTAACTGTTTGGTCGGTGGCTACTACAACAATGGTTCTGGCTCTCAAGGTTTTGTGGCCTCGCAGTCGAATGGCACGTGGGGCACTGCTATCCCGGTGCCTGGTCTTTCTGGGCTGAATGTCGGAAACAATGCACACGTGACTTCTGTGTCGTGTTCGAGCGATGGCAGTTGTTTGGTCGGTGGCTACTACAACAATGGTTCTGGCTCTCTGGGATTTGTGGCCTCGCAGTTGAATGGCACGTGGAGCGCAGCGATTGCGGTGCCTGGTCTTTCTGGGCTGAATGTCGGAAACAATGCGCAGGTAACTTCTGTGTCGTGTTCGAGTGGTGGTAACTGTTCGATCGGCGGCTTCTATACAGATGGCTCTGGCTCCCAAGTGTTCGTTGCGACGCAGACGAATGGTTCGTGGAACTCGGCGACGACTGTGCCTGGCCTTTCGACTCTCAACACAGGCAACGGTGCCATCGTGAATTCCTTGTCATGTTCCAGTGACGGCAACTGCGCTACGGGCGGTTACTACACCGATGGCTCCGGCTCGCACGGGTTTGTGGCAACGCAGTCGAATGGCTCGTGGAATTCGGCAATCGCTGTGCCTGGGCTTTCCGCGCTCGCTGGCGGCAACAGCGCAACGGTGAATTCGGTGTCGTGTTCTAGCGACGGCAACTGTGCGATCGGCGGTTTCTACAACGATGGTTCCGGCTTTCAGGCGTTCGTGACCGGCATGGCGGCGCCCCAACCGTCACCCTCGACCACCGCAACGACATCAGCGAACAGCGACCCAGTCGCACCGGCCTTTACTGGCTGAACTGCGGCAACTCTCGAACTTGGGGGTCGGTTTGGTCTGACCTGGCCACGAAGTCGGAACTCAATAGTCATCCCTACCGCAACGGCAGTGTGCACATAGCCTGTCTTACACGCGGAGGACTTGGCTGATCTTTGGAGACCCCCGTGCAATTTCGTAATGCAACAATTGCGGTCGTGTCGCTGCTGACACTTCTTTTGGGCTCGCTTTTCGTGGCATCCCCCGCAGGCGCAACGATCAATTCGGCGGACATCGTGCCGAGTCCCAATGTTGGGTCTGTCGCAAGTCAATTCGTTGCAGTTGATTGTGTGGGCGAGTCGTGGTGTGTCGCTGTCGGAACCGCGACTGTCTCTTTTGCGAGTCGGGCGCTCATTGAGGTTTGGGATGGCGCTGCATGGTCGGTGATGTCGAGCCCGAATTCTGGTGTTACTGACGGTCTTTCCTCCGTGTCGTGTGTGAGCGCGTCATGGTGTGCTGCAGTTGGTCTTAGTAACACGGGCTCGAATCACGTGACGTTGGCAGAAGTTTGGGACGGAACGACGTGGTCGATTGTGTCAAGTCCGAATGTTGGCAATGTCAATGACAGGTTCAATTCCATCTCGTGTGTGAGTCAGTCGTTCTGTGTCGCTGTTGGAACGACTCAAGTGGGTTCGATCGATCAGACGTTGATCGAAGTGTGGAACGGGAGTTCGTGGTCAATCGTTTCAAGCCCCAGTCCAGGTCCAGATGGCAGCACCCTCTGGGACGTGGAGTGTTTGAGTCAGTCGTGGTGCGTCGCGGTTGGCAAAACAGTGTCAAATTCAGTAACTGAGACGTTGGTCGAAAATTGGAATGGGTCGACGTGGTCAGTGGTGTCGAGTCCGAATGCCGGCACAATCTTCGACTACTTAGGTTCTGTCTCGTGTGTGAGCCAAACGTGGTGCGTCGCGGTGGGAGTGTCACAGCAGGGATCTGTGGGTCGGAACTTGGTGGAGACGTGGAATGGGTCGACGTGGTCTGTGGAGTCGAGTCCGAATGTTGGCGCTGGTGCCAACAATTTGTATTCGGTGTCGTGCACAAGTCAGTCCTCTTGTGCCGCCACCGGCATCGTCAATAATGGCAGTAGCGATGCGATGTTGATTGAGTCATGGAATGGTTCAAGTTGGTCGATCGTCTCAAGCCCGAGCACGTCCCGTAACAACTTCTTGGGCGGGGTGTCATGTATGAGCGACACGAAGTGTTTTGCGGCTGGGACCTTTACCTCCTCACCTGTCGAAACGTTGACGGTGATGTTGAACGGTTCTGGGTCATCGCCGACAACGACTGTGCCTTCGGATCCTGTCGTGCCGACCTTCACTGGTTGACAGCTCAGAACTGCGGAGTTGCGCCCTCGACCTTTGCGCCGGGATTCGTTGCAGGGTCGCCTTCTGGGAGCAGACCTTCCATCCACGGCCCCATTTTCCAATCGGGCACGGGTGGTTCGTGCGTTTCGCTCGGGACAAAAGTTGACCGCTCCACGAGTTCGTAGTGATGCACGTACCGACGACAATTCACGAAGACCTGTTCGGCACGAACCCGAATCACCATTTTCGTTCCGGGGAAGAGGGCGAGCGCGTTGTCGTCGGTTTCGATCGTCGCGGTTCCATTCAGACGTAATCGTGTTCCGTCGGTGAAATTCACAAACAGCAGTCCGACGTGGGGGTTGACTGCGATGTTGCCGGTGCTAAGGAACATTCCGTTGCCGTCGTACACAGGAAAGACGATCGTGTGTTGATCGACCACGCGCACAAAGCCAGGTTCGCCGCCCTTGTACGAACTCTCGGGACGACCATGTTCGTCGGCTGTGGCCAAGAAGAACATGTCTCTGGCTTCAATGAAGCGCGCGAGTTCGTCGGAAATCTCGTCGGTGGTGATGTCGGCCAGCAGACCTGCGAGACGAGTTGAATCGAACTGCTCTTGAAGTTCGAGTTGTCCGTTGTGGTAGTCGCGTCCCATTGGTGATCCCTGTTTGGAAGAGTGTTGGTTCCCACGTTGGCAGGTTGTGGGTACGTGTGTTGCGGGTTTGCGTGCTGCGGGTATGTGTGGGGGCTTTGGCACGTTGAGTATTCGCACTTTCGCAAGTTGCGCGGTTGTACGGAGGCGTTCTTCAGGGGTTG
>JALQSZ010000075.1 GCA_023264135.1 Acidimicrobiales bacterium | reverse complement strand
CAATCACGATCGCTTGGGGCGACGGGTCCTCGGATTCATTCTCCTCAGGAAGTGACTTTCCCCACGTCTACGCAATCGCCGGCACCTACAACATCTCCATCACCGGGACATTCGCATCATTTGGTAACTGCACTGGCTATCAGGGTGCCCAATTTATTACCTCAGTGAACGCGTGGGGAAGTAACGGAACAACGAGCTTTGGTTGCGCCTTCAACGGTGCAACGTCGCTCGTCGCAGTTCCAACGAGGTTGCCCAGTGTCTCGATCGTTACCAATGTCTACGCCATGTTCATGGGTGCGAGTTCGTTTAATGACGACATCAGTGCTTGGGACATCGGTGATGCAACCTCCATAAGTGCGATGTTCGATGGCGCGTCGTCGTTCAATCAAAACATCGGAACATGGAACACTCGAAACATCACAACCATGTTCGCCGTGTTTCGAGATGCAAGTTCCTTTAACCAGAACATTGGCTCATGGAATACGAGCAACGTCACAACGATGAACTGGATGTTCAAGGGTGCTACTGCCTTTGATCAGAACATCGGCGGTTGGGACACAAGCCAGGTCACCGACATGAGTTTCATGTTCTCGAACGCATCCTCGTTCACCAATGACCAATCTTCGCTCGAATATTGGAACACTGCTGCAGTCACAAACATGGCCTACATGTTCATCAATGCTGCCTCGTTCAACCAAGACATCAGCTCGTGGGACACCTCAAATGTCACTTCAATGGCCAGCATGTTTTACGGAGCAGCGGCATTCAATCAAGACATCGGTTCATGGGACACTTCAAATGTCACGACTATGGCGTTCATGTTCAACAACGCACCGTCATTCAATCAAGACATCGGATCGTGGGACACAAGCGCCGTCACCGAAATGCAGGGGATGTTCTCTGCAGCGACGTCGTTTAACCAAGACATTGGGCTCTGGGATACAAGTTCGGTCACGATCATGTCCTATCTGTTTCGCAATGCGACGTCTTTTAATCAAGACATCGGCGCGTGGAACACCAGCGCAGTGACGGCGATGAATGAAATGTTCAGTGGAACAGTGCTGTTTGATCAAGACCTGAGCGCGTGGACTACCAGCTCCGTCACCGACATGAGCTTCATGTTCAACGGCGCCACGAACTTCACGAATGGGGGCGCATCACTCTCCCCGACGGGAGGTCATTGGAACACCAGTTCCGTCGCCGATATGGGTTACATGTTCCGCGATGCCAGTTCCTTCAACCAAAATCTTGGAAGTTGGAACATCTCGAGCGTGACATCAATGGCAATGATGTTGCACAACGCCGGTTTGTCGACGAGCAACTACAGCAACACCCTTATCGGCTGGGCAGGCCAAATTCCCCACAACTCCGTCGCGCTCGGCGCCACCGGTTTGGCGTACAACCAGTCAGCCGTTGCTGCCCGAGGAGTGCTCACCTCGACCTATTCATGGACCATCACGGGTGACAGTTTCGATCCGACACCCCCATCAAGTTCTTCATCATCAACGACGACAACACCGAACTCTTCGTCAACTTCGACAGTCACCGTTGATCCAGAACAACCGATGATCCCGCAATTCACCGGCTGAACGTCACACTCACGCGTCAGTTGGTCGAACTCCGACAGGCCAACCTTCGACAACAACTACTTCGTTCGTAAGTGGCGGCACCCAGCCTTCACCGTCGATCCAACGTCGAACCACACGGCCGGGAACACCAACGACAACGCTGTGATCGGGAATGTCGCCGCGCACGATCGAACCAGCAGCGATCGCGCAATTGCGACCAATGTTTGCTCCCGGCAACACAACAACGTTTGTACCGATCCAGGTTCCCGCACCCACTCGAACCGAGAAACCCTGCAAGACCTGCTTGCCAACCGGAAGCCACGGGTCGGCATAGGTGTGGTTGTGATCGGTGAAGTACACGTTCGGCGCAATCGTGCAGTCCGCCTCGAGCACGATCGAATGGCGCGCCACAAACCAACAGTCTTTTCCGATGGTGGTGCGATCACCGATTTCGATGACCGGTGGCGTGTCAGCCGGATACGTTTCCGTCGGCATGCCCACAGCGAGTGTGGTGCCGGCCCCAACAAAACAGTCCTCACCGATATGAATCGCGTGCGCGTTGTAGCAATCCCCTTGCGGGAACGCGACGTAACTCCCCCGCCCCATCGAGCCATAGCGACGAGCCAACCGATGCTCGGCATTGATCGCGCCAGCAAGACGAATGCGCGTCCATGCCGCGTTGATCGCCGTCGTTGCCAGCGACCGAGTCTCTGCGCGAAGACGATCAGACCAAGACATGAATTGTCACTCTAATTGACGGTAGTCTGACCACGTTCCTGCCCTGGAGTTGCGATGGCCACCATCAGATCACATGCCCGAGTCCAGCGAAATGCTGACGACGTCTGGAAAGTCGTGGGTGATCCGACGCGCATCGTGCAGTGGTTCCCTGGCGTCACCGCCGCCACCGTCGAGGGCAACATCCGCACCCTCACCCTTGCCGCGGGTCTGCCCGTCTTTGAAGAAATCGTCACGCTCGATCACCGCATGCGCCGCTTTCAGTACCGCATCACCGGGCCGTTGCCGGTGAAGTACCACCTCGGCACGATGGATGTCATTGAAGACGGAGAACCGGGCTGTCTCCTGCTCTATTCCACCGAAATCTCCCCCGACCCCATGGCCTTCGTGCTCGACGGTGTCATTTCAGAAGGCATCGGAAACCTGGCGCGAATGCTCAACGATCACACCGAGGATGAACGCTGATGGGTCGCAAGATTCTTTTCATCACCACCGACCAAATGCGTTACGACGCGATTGGCGCGAATGGCGGCAACGTTGCTCGCACACCGAACATCGATTCGTTCGCAGCCAACGGCATTTCTTATGACCGCGCGCAACCGCAAAACGTTGTGTGCATGCCATCGCGTTCAACGATGGTCACTGGTCAAAATGTCGGAACGCACGGTGTCTGGATGAACGGCGTTCCGCTTCCGGTTGAATCTCCAAGTGTCGCGGCAGTGTTGCGCGACGCCGGCTACCGAACCGCGCTCATCGGCAAGAGTCATTTCGAACCGCTGCTCGATCCGTTCTTGCGTTTCGAAGAAAACCAACAAGGATTCACTGGCGCAACCGAAGGCCATCGCGGTTTCGATCATATGGAGCTGGCCACACATGGTGCAGCTGGCTTCACGCATTACTCACGGGGGATTCGCACTAACCATCCCGAAGCCATCGGCATGTTCTTTCAAGTTCTCGATGGCGATCTTGAAGTGAGCGACGTGCCCGGCGGCGACACCGGCGCACCGCAGATCAAACGCAATGCGGTTCCGCGCGATTGGTACCACACCGATTGGGTTGCCGATCGAACGATCTCCTGGCTCGATGGTTTGAACGCAGACGATGATTGGTTCTGCTGGATGAGCTTTCCCGATCCGCACCACCCGTGGGACCCACCTGAATCAGAACTTCATCGCGTCAACTGGCGCGACCTCGATCTGCCAGCCGGTTATCCGCAGAACCAAGCCGAACGCGAAGCCATCATCGATTCAAAGCCGCGTCACTGGCGCCTTTGGTACGACGGACAGCTCGTCAGCAATTACGAGGCTCCCGGCAAATGGGTTCCTGCCACGCTCACGGCCGATCAGATTCTCGAAGTCAATGCGATGACACATATCGAGAACGAACTCATCGACGAGGCCATTGGTCGAGTGCTGGCCGCGATCGACGCCAAAGGGTGGAGCGACGATCTCGACATCGTGTTCACCACCGACCATGGCGAGTTCCAAGGCGATTTCGGGTTCCTCTTTAAAGGCCCGTATCACGTCGATTCACTCATGCGCCTTCCGCTTATTTGGCGACCGGCGCCGTCGGCCGGCGGTGGCATCGATGCAACCGCGCGTGTGTCGAAGCCCGTTGGTCTGCTTGATCTCGCTCCCACGTTCTGCACCATCGCTGGCGTGCAGCCACCCGACTGGATGGAAGGCCGTCCTCTTCCCATCGACGATGCCGATGCGCATGCTCGTGGGTTCGAGCGCGTCACGACTGAATGGGATAGCCGTCAGCCCGACGGTACCGAAATTCATTTGCGCACCATCATGCGCGACAACTTCGTGTGCACGACCTACCAACCCGGCACCGTTCACGACGGCACCGAAGGTGAGTTGTACGACCTCGCGCTCGATCCGTTGCAACAGATCAATCTGTGGGACGACCCCGACCGCCGCTCACTGCGCGACGAACTCCTGATCGATCTCGCCGCGCACTTCGTGGAACCGCGCGAATTCCGGCACGCCGAAGCGCCGGTCTGATCGCGAACTACAACAGCCCTGCGAGTACCTCGAGGGTTGCGTCGCGATTGTCGTAGGGAACCGCAACAAACTCGGTTGCTCCCGCTTCGAAAATCTTTTCGATACCCGCGCGCACCGTTGCCGCGTCTCCGACGAGCGCGACATCGGCCGGACCTTCAACACCTTCACGATCGAGCATCGCTCGATACGAAGGAAGAAATCCGTACACGAGAAATTCCTCGGCGGCCTTTGCGCGCGCACCAGCTTCGTCGTCGGTGACACACACGGGAAGCGCACACACAATCCGTGGTGCCGGGCGTCCAGCCTCGGCAGCAGCCTTTGTGATGGTCGGCGCGATATGAGAACCAATCGTGGTGGGACCCGTCATCCAGGTGGCCGTTCCCTGTGCCATACGCGCGGTCACATTCAGCATCTGTGTGCCGAGTGCAGCGACCAGCGTGTCGACTGGAGTGGAATCGGGAATGTCGAGCGACAAGTGTCCGTGAAGCGTCTCGCCACCGAAATCAGCAGCTTCACCATTCAGCAACGGCATCAAGATGCTGAGGTATTCACGCAAGTGACGCACCGGCTTCTCGAAGGTCATGCCGAACATGCCTTCGATCACCATTTGATGCGACAGCCCAATACCAAGCGTGAACCGACCATCGGCTACTTGCTGCAACGTACGAGCTTGTGCGGCGAGCATCGCTGGATGACGCGGGTAGGTCGGAACCACCGCTGTGCCGAGACGAACCTTCGGAACTTCACGAGCAACAACCGTGAGCGCGGTCAGCGTGTCGAGACCAAAGATCTGCGGCATCCAGTACGAGCCGAAGCCCGCATCAGAAAAAAGACGCGCGTGTTCAACGGCCTTATCGACGGTTGCTGGTTGGCTGAAAATTCCGATTTCCATGATGGCTCCTGAGTGTTAGTTCGTGAGATGAGCGAGCGCGTCGGCGTGCGCTTCGAGCACGGCGGGCGTATGTGGTGCGGGCAAGTACACGATGCCCATATCGAGTCCGGCCTCGGCATAGGCCTCGGCTTGCGCAACGGCAACGCCGGGATCATTGGCATCGGCCAGCAGATGTGTCGAGGTCATGATCTCGGAACGATCACGGCCGATGCGTTCACATTCGGCCCACAACAGATCGCGCGACGCTTTCCATGCGTCGACCGAGCCGCCGGGATGATTCCAATGTTGTGCCCAACGAGCGGCGGCGGGAATCGTGCGCTTCGGACCAGTTCCACCGATACAGATCGGAGGATGTGGTCGTTGGATCGGCTTCGGTTCGCAGTAGGCGTCGGTCAGCGTGAAGTGCTGTCCGTTGAAGTTCGAGACCTCGTTCGTCAGTAACGACACGATGACTTCAAGCGCTTCATCGAACATGTCGAATCGTTCGGTGAGCGAACCACCGAGGCTGATGCCATACGCGCTGGCTTCTTCGTCGTTCCAACCGGCACCTACGCCAAGTTCAAGGCGGCCGTTGGAAATGATGTCGACCGTTGCCGCCATGTTGGCTAACACCGCTGGATGACGATACGGAAGTCCGGTCACCAACACGCCGACTCGAATGCGCGTTGTCGCTTGTGCGAGCGCGGTGAGGGTCGACCACCCTTCAAGACACGGGCCATGAGAGTCGTCAGAAAAGATCGGATAGAAGTGATCGAAATTCCAACCTGATTCGTACAAATCGATGTCATCGGCGGCTCGCCAAACATCGAGCATTGCTTGCCAGGTGGTGTGTTGAGGTGAGGTTTTAAATCCGAAGCGCACGTCGTGAGGCTAGTGATCCTCGACGCCAGCCGCCGCGAATCAGTCGTCGAATCCGCCGCGCCGATCTCGTTTTCTTGCCGCCTGCCGACGTTTGGCGTCGAGACGACGTTCGACTGCTCCCCGACCGGGCCGAGTTGGGCGACGAGGTGGTTCTACCCGAAGCGCGCCCGCCAGTTTCTGGCGAAGACGATCAAGTGCCAAGCGACGATTTCGAAGCTGCGATCGTTCATCGTCGGCCGAAACGATTACGACCGACCCCAAGCGATCGATGATGCGTTGACGCTGATACTGCGAAAGCGAGCCCGACGCCTCGACATCGAATCGCACCTCGGCGCGAGTGTGGGCGCGATTCGCGTGCTGACCGCCTGGTCCTCCGCTTGGACCAAACGACCACGACAACTCATGCGCAGGGATCACCACCGACGCGGTGACTCGCAGTGCATCATCCTCGGCCATGTCACTGAGCCTAGGAGCCGACCCGATCTACGCTGCGGTCTATGGACGCACAGGAATGGCTCACCGCTTTCGCCGCACGCCTCGGAATCGATGCACTTCCGCAGGACGACATCGATGCACTGCTCGACCTCGCCAGTGTTGCGGCGCACACTTCCGAACGACTCGCGGCGCCGCTTACGTGTTTCCTTGTCGGACGATCGGGCGTTTCACCTCGTGAGGCGAAAGCAATTGCCGACGAGATCGCTGCGGGCTAAACGAGTTCAGCCAAGGAACGACGCAACAACTTCTTCGGGTGGTCGGCCAATCGCCGCACGCGATGAGGTTTCGATGATCGGGCGCTGCAACAGCTCCGGGTGTTCAAGTAACAACGCAACAACTGCAGTCTTCGTTGTGTAGTCATCGGCGTTGAGGCCGAGTTCTTTGAACCGGTTGTCTTTCCGAACGAGGTCGGCCACGGGATCATCGAGCTTGCCGATAATGCGCTCGAGAACTGCTTTGGTTGGCGGTGTCTTGAGATAGAGCACCGTCTCGACATCGGCACCAGCTGCAGTAAGCGCGTCGTCAACCTTGCGCGAGGTTGAGCACTTCGGGTTATGGAAGAGGGTGTAGGTGGCCATGGCCCGATGCTAGGCAGAAGTGTTGAGTTCGTGGGCCGATCGAACGCGACGCAGGCCTGCGGCGCGCAATCGTCGAACAAGTTCGCGTGACGCGACCGGTTCCGCCCCCAACTCGATCGCCCGTTCGCGATAGTCGGTGGGTACGTCGTAGTGATCGCCCTGAAATGCTCGACGAGGTAT
>JALQSZ010000074.1 GCA_023264135.1 Acidimicrobiales bacterium | reverse complement strand
CGTTTGTCTTCGATGCGTCGATTGTTCAGTGGCTCGCCGCGAATCGGAGCGGAGTTGAAGTTGCCGGACCTGTGATTCAACCCGAGAATTACGGAATCGCGACAGCGCAAGGAAGTCCACTCACGGAAGAACTCAACGTTGCGCTCTTGAAACTTCGCGAAGACGGAACTTACGAGCGCATCAAGAAGGCGTACTTCGGCTAATTGAGTGACTACTCAAACGAAGTGCTGGCGGAAGAACGGCACGACGTACGTCACGGAGTCGTAGCCGGCCAACGTGTGAGGAATGCCTTCGAGGAGTTGAAGTGTGATGTTCGCTCCACGCTGCTCGTATCCGGCCACAAGAGATTGTGTCGTTGCTTGAGGAATCACGTTGTCGGCAGTTCCCTGCGTGACGAGTGTTGGAGCAGAAATCGTTCCGTGTGGCGAGTTCTGCTCGAGGGTGGTGCGCCACGGTTCGCGGGTGGTTAGTTGTTGTTCGACCAGTGGGTGATTGATCGTTCTGTCGGTGTCAAAGATCTGCTTCAGGCGGGCATCGGCAGCCTTCGATCCACCGAGTACGCACTCAGCCGAGCGCTTGCGTGCAGCGTTCTGATTGGCATCGGTGACGACTGATGTCGTGTCGAATCCAAAGGTTTCGGACCACGAGGAAACAACGTACGGGTCGACATAGTTGTAGGCGTCGGAGTTCCATTCCTCGGCAATTTGAGCGATGAGATCACCAGAAGGTGCAGCAGCAGCAACAGCGCGCAAGGAAAGTTCGGGCGCGTAGGAGTTGGCAGTTTCTCCTGTGAAGAGCGCGGCTTGGCCTCCTTGTGAGTGACCGAACACTGCGAATTGGTTCGAGGCTTGCAACTGGGGAAGAGAACGCGCGGCGCGAGTGATGTCGATCACGCTTTGCGCTTCGCTCTTGCCGACGAGGTAGGGATGGGGGCCGTCGACACCAAGACCTTGATAGTCAGTTGCGGTGACGATCCAACCTTGGTCAAGGAATTCCGTAAGTCCCATGATCGTGTCGTAGGGATTCGATTGCACCGACGGAGCGCATGCATCGACGATGCCGGTGGTGGGATGCGCCCACGACACGATCGGCCGTCCACTGCTCGGTGGTGGAGTCGTCGGAGCGACAATCACGCCGGTGACGACGACGGGTTGGTCGTGTTCACCTCGCGAGGTGTACATCACACGCCATGCCACTGAATTCGATGTGGGCGGCGAAAGCGATTGCGAACGAACGACTGCTCCTGGAGCAGTATTCGGAATCGGCAGAGGAGTTTCGTAGAACGACGTTGATCCCTTTGTCGTTGAGATCGTTCCGCATGCGCCAATGAGTGAGAGGGCTGCGACAACAACGATGAGGATCACCGCTCGTTTCATTTCACCAGCCCTTGAAAGAACGGAACGACATACGGCACCGAGGCCTTCCCTGCCTTCATGTGATCAACGCCGTCCATGACTTGTTCTTTCGCATCGGTGTTCCCCATGTCGACATAGGTGGCGGTGAGTTCAGCGGTCGTCGATGGAGTGATGATCTTGTCAGCGGTTCCTTGCGTGATCAGTAGAGGAACGTTGATTGGCTTTTGTCCAGCAGTGTTGATCGTGAATTGGTTTGACCAGGGTGACGTTGTTGCCGGGTCAGCGCTCCACATTCGGCCTTTGAGAATCAGGTCATTGATGCCGAGTTCGATATCGCTGAGGCGCGAACCACCCACCACGCATTTCTCACTCACGGCATGTACTCGTCTGCTGAGTGACGACTTCACGACTGTCGATTCGTCGTAACCAAAAATGTCGGACCACGAAATGACGGCGTACGAACCAAGAACGGATCCGGCCATGGTGTCTTTATCGGCCCGAAAGAGGGGAACGAGTAATCCTGCAGGAGCGGCCGCGGCGACGCCGAGCAGCTGCAATTCAGGCGCGTAGGTAGACGCCATTTGCCCAGCGAAGAGTGCGGCTTGGCCTCCCTGAGAATGACCGAAGACGAAGTACTGCGTTGAGGCTCCGGTTTCGCTCATGTTGTGGGCTGCCCGCACGATGTCGAGTGTTCCTTGCGCTTCACTTGCACCAACGAGATACGGATGCATTCCGTCGGTTCCGAGACCTTGGTAGTCAGTCGCGACGACGACCCAACCAAGATCAAGAAACTCGCTGAGACCTTGAACATCCTCGTACGGCTTTGGTGAACGTGAAGGCGCACACGGATCTTCGATACCAGTCGTGGGATGTGCCCAACTCACCACCGGACGACCTCCAGACGGAGGCGGCGAAGTCGGAGCGAACACCATTCCACTCACCACGATGGGCTCGCCGTTGATTCCGGTCGACGCGTACATCACGCGCCATGCCTGCGACTCAGGGAACGGTGCGTTCATCGTTTCGGAACGGATGATGGTGCCAGGTGCTCCCGAAGGAATCGGAGATGGGGTGTTGTAGAACGAGGCGTCAAAAACGTTCGTGGATTTCGTTGCGCACGAAAGCAGGACAACACCGCAAATCCCAAGTGCCACGAGAAACAAGAATTTTGAGCGCATGAGCAACCTCGCCGTGAAAGTGATGCGAGGCTAATGGTCAACACTCAGCTTCGGAGGCAGGGGGAAATCTGATGGCTCAACATTCCTATGACATCGAGGCAACCTCGACTGCGCCGATCGAACTTGTCTTCGAAGTCATCGCCGATGCTCCCGGTTGGTCTCGTTGGAACAAATCAATTGGCCGTGCGATGTGGGAAACCGAAGGTGATCCGGCGCCGTGGGGTGTTGGCGCTGTTCGTGCGCTCGGCGCAAAGAGCGGACCACTCTCGAAAGAACGAATTGTTGAGTTCAAGATGCCAACGCATCAGGCGTACGTGATCGTCTCTGGCCCGATGCCAGTGAAGAACTATCGGGCCGATGTGCGTCTGACGTCGACCCCTGAAGGCGGTACACATATTTCGTGGAAAGGGTCGTGGTCCACGAAAGTTCCGTTTGTTTCCGGGTTCCTCACCAAGATGGTTCGTGGGTTCGCCACCGGTGCCGCAAAAGAAGCGCAACGCTTACAGCAAGAGCGGTCTTAGTCTTCGCCGCGTTTACGTGAGCGCCCCAGCGCTTGGTCGGCTTCACGTTTCGCTTCGCGTTCGGCGATTGCCTGACGACGGTCACCCTTTGTTCGTCCACGCGCAAGAGCGAGCTCGATCTTGGCTCGACCACCAGAGAAGTAGATCGACAGCGGGACGATTGACAAGCGCTCAAGATCAACGCGCATGCGCCAGCGTTCAATTTGCTCGCGATGCAATAACAACTTTCGTTTGCGATCTGGTTCAGCAAGATCATGGGCGCCACTCGTTCCCCACGGCGCAATGTGCATGCCAATGAGCCATGCTTCGCCTTGATCGAACCTCGCGAACGATTCCTTAATTTGCACCTGAGCTTCACGAAGTGATTTCACTTCGGATCCACGCAATACGAGACCAGCCTCGACCGTGTCGAGGATCTCGTAATCGTGACGAGCCGACCGGTTGGTCGCCACAATTTTCTTTGCGTTCGGATCGTCTTTGGTCGCCATGAGAAGCGATCAGGCTACCGGTCGAACGGCGATCGGTATCAGCCGCCGGTGAGCGGCGCACCAGGCGTAGGTACGCGACAGCCACCGTCGACATCAAGGATCTGGTTGAGTCGACCTTGTGACACCCACATTCCGACACAAAGACCGAGATCAACAATTTCCGAATCGGTGAATGCAGCGCGCAGTCGTGCCCAAAACGGATCGTCCATTGAAAGGTGATCGAGGGCAAAGCGTTCAGCGAATTCGGAAGCGAGAACTTCACGTTCACTGAATCCGGTCCATGAAGAGTCGCCAACGTGCGCGTAGAACTCTTCGTCGATCGAGTCGGCCTCGGCAGCGCGCGCCGGCGCATCGCGACCCGATCGCCAACCGAGACACAACTGGCAGTCGTTGATTTGGGCAATGCGGATGCGGGCCGCTTCAAACTCGCGAAGGGGGAGTGTCGACTTCTCGTACACCGCTGAAGAGAACTGCGCTGCCGGTATTGAAAGTCCCGGTGCAGCTCCGGTCCAGACGTGGATGAGGGGATCAGTTCCTTCAGGCACAGAGATACGAGGCATGGCGCCACGCTATGACGCATCGACACAAGGCGCTCGCCGAAAGTGCTGAGCGGTAGCCTCGGCACGTGCTTCACCTGCCGGCGACCGTTCTCAACGAACTTCTTGCGCATCTCTCTGATGGTCTTCCCGATGAGGCCTGCGGACTTCTCGGCGGCAGATTCGGGGCCGATGGCGAAACCTGTGTCGTTGATGCCTGGTATCCGAGTCCGAATCGAGCTTCATCGAGTCGGGTGTACACAATCGATCCGAAGGTCCATCTTCAGGCCGATCGAGACGCCGAGGATCGCGGGTCTGAGCTCGTTGGAGTTGTGCATTCGCACACCCATTCCGAGCCGTTCCCGTCGCCTACCGACGTCGCACAGGCCCCCGATCCGGCCTGGCACTACGTGATCGTCTCGTTCCGGCTGGGCCAACCAATGGTGCGGTCGTATCGAATTCTCGAGGGCGAAATCGCCGAGGAACCCGTTCTGGTACTGGAGCAGTAGAATCCAGACCTCTTGGGTCGACAATTGACCCGTCGGTCGTCCACAATGGAGGGCCGGTCTGAACCCCCTCCGCACCGCGTCCCCAGAGGTCCTCGATGGCTGTCTATTCCTCGGTACTCGACATGATCGGCAATACGCCGATGGTCGACGTCTCCGTTCTCAGCCCGAACCCGAATGTGCGGATCCTCGGGAAGATGGAAAGTCAGAATCCCGCCGGTTCGGTGAAGGACCGTATTGCTCTGGCGATGATCGAAGATGCCGAAGCTGATGGAACGCTCACGCCCGGCAAGACCATCATCGAACCGTCTTCGGGCAATACCGGTATCGCTCTCGCGATGATCGCTCGCATCAAGGGCTATCCGATCAAGATCGTGCTGCCCGAGAACGTGTCTGTTGAACGTCGACAGCTTCTCGAGATCTTTGGTGCCGAAGTGATTTTGTCGCCCGGCAACGAAGGATCAAACGGCGCGGTGAAGCGCGCCATTGAACTCGCCGATGAACATCCCGAATGGGCGTTTCTGTATCAGTACTCAAACGAGGCGAACCCGCAGGCGCATTACGACACCACTGGTCCGGAAATCTGGGCCGATGTTCCCGAGATCACTCATTTCGTTGCTGGTCTCGGAACGTCAGGCACCTTGATGGGTGTTGGCACGTTTCTGAAAGAACAAAACCCCAACATCAAAGTGCTCGCGGTTGAACCTCCGCTTGGCGAAAGCGTTGAGGGTCTGCGCAATCTCGATGAGGGCTACATCCCGCCGGTGTATGAAAAGTGGGGCGGTCCAGAACTTCTCGATGGAAAGCGCATTGTTCGTCCCCGTGAATCGATTGAATACACGCGTTTGCTTGCAGAGAAATGCGGAATCTTCTCTGGCATTTCTGCCGGTGCTGCACTCGCTGGTGCGGTGCGGGTTGCGTCACAGATCGAGTCCGGGACCATCGTGTTCATCGTCTGCGATGGCGGTTGGAAGTACCTCTCAACCGGTGCCTGGACCGACGACATCGACGAAGTCACTGATCGAGCCTCAAAGATCATTTACTTCTAGATCCGCCGAGGCGAGTTCGAGTCGGGGAGTACCCTCAACCCGTGGATTCCCGGCCGATCGGCATGTTCGACAGCGGTTTCGGCGGCCTCACGGTGGCCCGTGCGCTTCTCGACCTCATGCCCGATGAAGACCTTGTCTATGTCGGCGATACCGGCCGGTACCCCTATGGTCCGCGTGACCTCAGCGAAGTTCGTGAGTTCGCACTTGAGATCACGCAGCACCTTTTACAGAACCATGACGTCAAGATGGTCGTGGTTGCGTGCAACACGGCATCGGCTGCTGCGCTTGAGGAGTTGCAACGCATCACTCCTGTCCCGGTGATCGGAGTGATTGAGCCAGGGGCGGCAGCTCTGCTTGATGCAACGCGAAACCGACGTGTCGGCGTCATCGGCACAGTTGGCACAATTGGATCCGGTGCGTATCAACGTGCAGTTGCCGCTCACGATGCAGGCATCGAACTGTCTTGTGCTGCATGTCCGGGATTTGTTGAGTTCGTTGAACGTGGTGAAACCGATTCGGAACAAGTGCACGTGCTGGCCGAACGGTTGCTCGCCCCACTTGTCGACGCGGGGATCGATTCGTTGCTTCTCGGATGCACGCATTATCCGTTTCTTGCTCGAACCATTTCCGATGTGATGGGTCGCGACGTCGTGCTCGTCGATTCGGCTGATGCAACGGCCTTTCGGGTCAGCGACATGTTGCGGGACGCCGATTCGCTTCGAGATGGTGGCGACCGCAGGGGGGTCCACCGGTTTGAATCTTCGGGAGATGTCGAGGCGTTTCGGGCTCTCGGCCGGCAATTGCTCGGGCCTGAACTCGACGAGGTCACAGCAATTTCCTGGCCCGATTCGGCAACGTCGTAGGAAGTAGTCGGTGGTTGCCGGGGCTCCGCTTGCTGCTATTGTCTACCAATCCAGTCGAAAAGGTCGTGAATAGCGTTCTCGGCCCAAACGCAGCAAAGGCCAACGAGTGACGACGCTTACCCATCTGCAGCGACTTGAGGCAGAGAGCATCCAGATTTTCCGCGAAGCCGTCTCCGAAAGTGAGCGGCCCGTCATGCTGTATTCGGTGGGGAAAGACAGCTCGGTCATGTTGCACCTGGCGTTGAAGGCGTTTGCTCCATCGCCGCCTCCGTTCCAACTCCTTCATGTCGACACGACCTGGAAGTTTCAGGATATGTACGCGTTTCGCGATCAGATCGTGAACGAACGGGGTCTTGATCTACTGATTTACAAAAACCCTGAGTGTGTTGAACGGGGGATCAATCCGTTCGATCACGGCTCCGCGACGCATACCGATATGTGGAAGACCGAAGGTCTGAAACAAGCGCTTGATCTCTACGGTTTCGATCTTGCATTTGGTGGCGCTCGACGCGACGAAGAGAAATCACGAGCCAAAGAGCGCGTGTTCTCGATTCGTTCAGCGCAACATCGTTGGGACCCAAAGCAGCAACGCCCCGAATTGTGGAGCCTCTACAACGCGCGAAAAGCGCCGGGTGAAAGTGTCCGTGTGTTTCCGCTTTCAAACTGGACTGAACTCGATGTGTGGCAATACATCCATCGTGAACAAATTCCGATTGTTCCGTTGTACTTCGCCGCACAGCGTCCCGTAGTCGAGCGAGACGGCGCGCTCATCATGGTTGACGACGATCGCATGCGCCTCGAACCGGGGGAGACCCCGCAGATGCGCAGCGTCCGCTTCCGAACTCTCGGTTGTTATCCGCTCACTGGT
>JALQSZ010000073.1 GCA_023264135.1 Acidimicrobiales bacterium | reverse complement strand
TCGGAGAGCGCGTCGAGTGGCGCGCCTCCAAACATCGGCCGCTCCGAACGTGCGGCAAGCGATCCCAGAATCCACCAGACAGGTTTGCGGTCGCCAACTGGTTCGACGATCGCTGGCGTGAACTGCATTCCTGATCGGAAGGAAACCTGTTCCGCCAGCGCAAGATCGGATCGTTCAAGTTGTCCCGTAGCAGGCAGGACATGGGTCGCAAGATCGCAAAGTTCCGAATCGGCAACATCGATCACGACCAACGCGTCGAGCAACGCTGCTGCTTGTCTGAATCGATCGGGATCCGGAAACGCAGAAAGCGGATTGCCACCCGTCACAACCAGCACCTTGAGTCTGCCGGATTCAATTTCGTCGACCATTGCCGCAACGGGCATCTGTCCGGCAACGCGTGAAAGGTCGGGACGCGACACGGGTCCGGCGAGTGGTGGCGTACCGCTCTTTATCGGCGCGAGTTGATTGACCACTCCACGGTTGAACCGCATACCGCCTTTCACGTCGAGCGAATCAGTCATCGTGAGAAGGACCCACCGCAGCCATTCAACGAGAATGCCGTCGAGCGCCATGGTCGTTCCCGTGCCACAGAACATGGCAACGTGGCCAAAGTTCTTACGAATCTCGGTTACGAGCTCGTTGAGTATGTCTTGATCGCAACCACTCGCGATCGATGCAGCCTCGAGCGAGAACGGAAGTACCGCCGACGCGAGACGTGTCACGTCAGCATCTCGACATGATTGCGCCAACGCATCTCGACACCGCTCGTCAGCAAAGAGTTCACGAACGAGCGCGGCGAGAAGGATGACGTCGGAACCGGGTCGCACCTGAAGATGAACATCGGACAACGCTGCGGTCTCCGTGCGTCTCGGATCGATTGTCCAGATTCGTCCACCGGCAGCTTGGTTCTCGCGAAGTTTCCGCACCGGATCAGCGAGAGTGGTGCCGTAGCCGTGCGAGATCACCGGATTTGTCGCAAGAAGGAGAAGCAGCCGCGAGGACTCCGGTTCCCACACAGGATTCAACATCGGATGACCAGCGATTGCCTCCGCCGCGACGAGAACGGGCGCGTTATCGACTGTCGCGGCCGTATAGAACGAGGAACTCCCGACGCTGCCCATCCACATTCCGCACGACACTTGACCCACCGAGTCGTACGCGAGTCCGGTCGCGAGATAGAGCGCGATGGAATCAGACCCATCGGATTCGGAAACCGAGGCGATCGTGGAAGCAAGATCGTTGAGTACCTCGTCCCAACCACACTCCATGCCACGCAATCGAGGACGATCTAGCCGCTTCTTCGAATGGTGCCACTGCGGAAGCGCTCGCCCCTTTTCGCAGGTGTACCCGCGAGAGATGGGATGGTCGGCGTCTCCTCGGACCTTTACAACCTGTTCGCCTTCGAGCGTGACAACGATGCCGCATGCCGCAGCGCAGATTCGGCAGAACGACAGTTTCTCCGTCACGCGATTCGCTACTTCTCTTCGAGAATCGACGGATCAGCGCGAAGTTCGAGTCGTGCCATCGCTTCCCAGAATCCGATGAACCCGTTGCCATCGCTCTGACGACCACGTTCGATCCACCATTCGGGAACCACGGATTCGGAACGACCGCCAGCAGCCCGAATATGCCAAGCGCGTTGGCATCGCTGCTCAAGCGCAACAGCGCGTTGATGCACCGCGCGAATTGTCGAGCCAAGAACAAACACGCCGTGACCACCGAGTAATGCGAGGTTCGCCGATCCCATCGCCACGACGGCATCGCGCGCCGCTGAAGAGTTATCGACTCCCCCGCCGTACTCATCAATCAGTACGAGGTCGCCGCCACCTCCGAGTCCTGAGCTTTGGTCGTAAATCGGAGGGATCTCGCCCATATCGGCCCACACCGTTCCGTACAACGGGTGGCTGTGCATTGCCACCCCAACGTCTTCGCGAAGTTTGTGCAGTTCGAGATGCAACGGAATGCCCAGCGGCGCTGGCCACTCCCCTTCGACCACGTTTCCTTCGAGATCGATTCGAATGAGCTGCGAGGGTCGAAGTTCATCCCACGTAATGAACCACGGATTGCACAGCAGCGTGCCGTCACCCATGTTCACCGTGATGTGTCCGGCCAAATGGTCGGCATACCCTTCGCGCCACAATGCGCGAGCCAGCACCACAAACTCTTGTCGAAGGGTCAGCTCCGGAAGGAGTTGGTCTGGTGACGGCGTGAAACCCATAGCGAACCTCCTGAACGCATTCGGCCCGCAGGGACGAAGCAACAACGAATCCCCCGACACTAGAGTCCGCCCATGCGATTTACAGGGAAACGAATTTTTGTCACCGGTGCAGCAGCAGGTATCGGCGAAGCGACCGCGCAGCTCTTCCGAGACGAAGGCGCTCATGTCGTGGGCGTCGATGTCGCCGAGGCTGAGGGTGTCGCCTATTGCGATGTCACCGACCCTGCGTCGGTCACCGCAGCGATGGAGGCCGCCATCCAGGAACTCGGTGGCCTCGATGTCCTGACCAACGTTGCCGGCGTGAATTGGTTCTCGAAAATCGATGACATCACCCTTGAGCTCTGGAATCGACATCTCGCCGTCAATCTCACTGGACCGATGCTCGTCACCCAAGCAGCCCTTCCGCACCTGCGGGCGTCGACCGGCAACATCGTCACCGTCGGCTCCATTTCCGGCCTTCAAGGCCAGCCCTACAACTCGTCGTACTGCGCCTCGAAGGCGGGTTTGATCATGTTCATGAAGGCGCTTGCCGTCGAACTCGCTGCCGATGGCATCCGAGTGAACCTTGTGTGCCCAGGTGGTGTCGATACGGCGATGTCGACAAATGCACTTTCGAATATCAAAGGCGATATCGACTTCAGCCATTTCCCGAAGATGATGGGCGTGCTTCCCGGCATGATGGCGCCGATCAAAATTGCCGAAGCAATCGCGCATCTTGCATCGGATGCCGCAAGCACCACAACGGGGGCGTCTCTCGTTGTCGATAACGGCACGTTGTGGTCATGACTACGGCATCCGACCTCGACCAGCTTCACCAGCTCAAGTCGCGCTATTTCCGCCTGATGGACACCAAACAATGGGACCAACTACGCGAAGTTTTCACCGACGATGTGCGCATCGATACGAGTGAAGACAGTGGCACCGTTATCGATGGCGTTGACACCTACCTGCCGTTTTTGATTGAGCAGATTGGTGAGGTCACGACGGTCCATCACGGCCATATGCCCGAGATCACGTTCGTTGACGATGACCATGCCACTGGCATTTGGGCCATGGAAGACGAGTTGTGGTGGCCCGAAGGCCACCCCATCAAGTATCTCCACGGCTACGGCCACTACCACGAGTCCTATGTGCGGACCGATGCCGGTTGGAAGATCAGTTCACTTCGACTGACGCGACTTCATCGCATCTTCGAATTTTCCGAGTGACAGTTCAACAAGCCCTGAAACTCACTTAGCCGAGCAATTTTGCTTTCGCTGCTGCGAATTCTTCGTCGGAAAGCGCTCCCGACGAATGCAGTTCACTCAGCTTTTGCAACTGTTCAACATGATCGCCCGACGAGTTGTGAGCGAATCGCGACTTCACGCTCGACCACGACTTCGAGACTGACTCCTTCACTCCGTCGAGCTCGATGTCGAGATGAGCCTCGGGGAATTCAACGATTGACCGACGGCGAAGGAATTCGAGACCCAGCGCAACAACGATGCCAATGATGATCACCGACCACCACAAGCGAAGCGCTGGTGACGGGACGAAGAACAGTACGAGCAGGTAGAGAACCGCGGCGCTCACCCAGAAGATGATGGGTTCTGCGTTAAACAACGGAGCGACCGTGCGTCGGGCCCAGACAGCAATACGGCTCGGGCCAATGATGAGCATTCCGGCGACGATGATTGCGCCCCACGAAATCAACACCCATGCGGTGTCAAACAGCAATTCCGAGAGAATTCCGAAGATGATCTTCCCGGCCACGCTGTATTGCGCGTTCGAAATAATCGATTCCACGTAGTTGCCAGTCACGCGTCGGATCGTGATCAAGAGAATGCCCACGACGATGATCGACCAACCGACATTTCGAAGTGTGAGGCGACGGCGACCACGAGCCAGCCAAACCGCAAGTGAATAGAGAGCCACAATCACCACGAACAGGACTGGCCCAAGAATATTGAGGACCTTCACCGCCTTTTGAATCGTCGCTAAAGAGCTTGATTCGAAAATGGTGATCTGACCGACATTCGAAGGGACTTTGTCCATGACCGATGACGGAAGTCCGAGATCGGTGCCAACGATTCGCACGATTTCACCGACGTCCAAGGTGACCTTGCCGTCTTTGGTGGAACCGATCTTTGTCTTGTCCTCAAGAACATTGACAAGAGTTTGATGCGCCTTCTCATTGACGGTGTGCCAAATCTTTGCGACCTGATCCGAGGAAAGAATCTTGTCGACCGCAGAGGTAGCTGGCGTGCGAATGCCAGCAGCGATTGGGCCGGCGATGCCCTTCCAACCTTCAGGGAGTTTCTCGGCCAGTTCCTTTTGGACATCGACGTTCGAATAAATCTCGTCGACGATGTAGGTCGCCAATGCGTCCTGCACCTTTGGATTCGCCAGAATCTTGTCGCTGGCGGCAACCCACTTAGGCGTGCTGAGAACCTGACGCTTCACCCAGACATCGGCGGCCGTGCCAAGCAAAAGCACAGAGGCAAGGAGCAGGATGAGCGCAACAGCGATGCGGCGGCCGCGTCCTGCGGGCTTCTTCGTCGAAGCCGAGGAGTCGGTTTCCGATTCAGGAGTTGTCGAAGTCATGGCAAAGAGTCTGCCCCGAACGTCACTTGTTTTCGGGGACGCTCCGCCACTTCCGCTAGCGATTTTCGGGTGTGAATTCGATTTCTACCCGGTCATAGGCCCGAGCAAAGGTCGCTCCCATGATCTTGGGTTCTGTTCCAGGAACGAGTCGCCAATCGGGAATCCGTTTGAGGAGCTCTTCGAACATGATCCGAATTTCAATTCGAGCCAGCGAGGAACCAAGACAGAAATGCGTGCCGAATCCGAAACCCACGTGATTGTTGGGTGAACGGGTGACATCGAAACGATCGGGATTGCTGAAAACGCGTTCATCACGATTTCCCGATGCATACATCACGATGACTTCATCTCCAGCGTGCATCTGCTTTCCACGGAACTCATAGTCCCCGGTAAGCGTGCGGCGCATATTGAGAACCGGCGATACCCATCGAATGAATTCCTCTACCGCAGTTTCGGAGAGCAGTTCGGGGTTCTCGACAAGGAGTTGCTTTTGATCTTGCTGCAACGCCAATTCACGGATGATGGCGCCAATAACTGACCGAGTGGTCTCGGCGCCTCCATCGAGAACAAGAAGACACTCGGAGATGATCTTTCCGTCGTCCCACTTTTCGCCGCCTTGATCGGTGTGACACCAGATCGAGATGAGATCGTCTTTGGGCTCGGCGCGTCGCTGGGCGATGAGTTCCATCGTGGCCGCGGCAAATTCCATGATCGCATTCGTAGAACGCTCGGAATAGGGCTGTGGCGAGCCATCGGGTGGATTTTGGCCCGACTCGAACATTGTGATCTCCGACCACTCACGAACCTTTGGCCACATCTCGCGGGGAAACCCAAGCTTCTCGCCGATCAAGATTGCCGGCAGCGGCGACGCGAGTGCTTCGACCGCTTCACATCGTCCTTCCTGCGCGACCGCATCGATGAGTTCAGTGACAACTGAGCGAATTTTGTCTTCAAGTTGCTTCACGGCTCTCGGCGTGAATTGGCGCGCCACAAGCATTCGTTGTTGCTGGTGTTCGGGATCGTCGCGGTTGATCATCGACATGTCGTCTCGCTGATCAGTTGCCGGACGCGAACCCTCGATCGAGGTAAACACCTGCCAGTTCTTCTCGACTTCGATGATGTCGTCGTGGCGACTGATACCCCACAATTTGTGGATTGGATCCCAGTGCACGGGATCGTTGTCGCGAAGCCAGCGGTAGGCCGCCCACGGATCCACGTAGAACTGCGGATCAAGCAGATTGATATATGGAGTCTCGGTGGCGGTCATTGCCCCTCCTCAGAGTCGTGCCTCTTCTTCGGCGATTCTTGCCCACCCCGTCACCGATTCGCGTCGATTTCTCGGAGAACTGACCTTGGTCACTTGTTCGCCCCGGCATCCACCGATTGACTGACGACGTGGTGACATAGTCATCACTCTCAGGGGGATTCATGACGCGCACTTCAGAACCAGAATCAGGATCGACCGACGTCGTCGTGGTCGGCGCTGGCTTCGCCGGTCTCTACATGCATCATCGCTTGCGAGACATGGGCCTGAGCGCGATCGGAATCGAGGCGGCCGACGATGTTGGAGGTACCTGGTGGTGGAATCGCTACCCCGGTGCCCGCTGCGATATCCGCTCGCTCGATTACTCGTATTCGTTTGATCCTGAACTTGAGCAGGAATGGGACTGGAGCGAGAAGTACGCCACCCAGCCTGAAATTCTTTCGTACGCGAACCATGTTGCCGATCGCTTCGATCTCCGCCGCGATATCCGGTTCAACACCCGGATGACATCCGCCCGCTGGGATGCATCGACAAGTACGTGGAACGTCACCACAGACCAAGGTGATCATTGGTCGTGTCGCTTCCTCGTCATGGCGGTCGGCGCGCTTTCCGCAGCCAAACAACCGGAGATCGACGGCATCGATTCGTTTACCGGCGAGCTTCACCACACCGCACAGTGGCCCCACGGAGGCGTCGACTTCACCGGTAAGCGCGTTGCAGTCATCGGCACCGGATCTTCAGGCATTCAATGCATTCCCCGCATCGCGAAACAAGCAGCGCAACTCACGGTGTTCCAACGCACGCCCAACTTCGCCGTTCCCGCCCAGAACGGGCCCCTCGATCCCGACACTGTCGCAACGCTCAAACGTCGCTACCGAGAACACCGTGCCGATCAGCGAGCGTCTCACGGTGGCGTCGTCGGTCCTGCGCCCGAACAATCGGCCCATGAAGTGGCAGCCGAGGAACGAGCAAAACGTTTCGACGCGATTTGGGAAGAAGGAATGCTCTTTGGATTCCTCGGCAGTTACAACGATGTCATGATCGACCCTTCGGCCAATGCAATAGTTGCTGATTATTTGCGCGATCGCATCCGTTCGATCGTGACCGACCCCGAGACAGCGGAACTGCTGTGCCCGAAGGACTACCCCGCCGGCGCAAAGCGACTGTGTCTCGACACCGACTATTTCGCGACGTTCAATCGACCAAACGTCTCGCTCGTCGATTTACGAGCAACGCCAATCACGAGCATCACTCCTGAAGGCATCGAATTAACCGACGGCCTTCGTGAGTTCGACGCAATTGTCTTTGCAACTGGTTTCGACGCAATGACTGGTCCTTTGTTGGCGCCGGAAATCATCGGCGAAAACAGTGT
>JALQSZ010000072.1 GCA_023264135.1 Acidimicrobiales bacterium | reverse complement strand
CGGGGCCCGTGTTCTCGAGCGTGATGGTGACTTCGGCGTACTGACCCGAACCACCCGACTGCTTCTTATGGGTGTAGGTCGCGTTTTCGACGGTCTGGGTGATGGTCTCGCGGTAGGCCACCTGCGGCTTGCCAACGGTTGCATCGACCTTGAATTCACGAAGCATGCGATCGACGAGAACTTCGAGATGAAGCTCGCCCATTCCGGAGATCACGGTCTGCGCGGTGTCTTCGTCGGTACGAACCTGGAAGGTCGGATCTTCTTCGGCGAGTGAGTACAGCGCCTTCGACATCTTGTCTTGATCGGCCTTGGTCTTTGGTTCCACCGCAACGTGAATCACGGGCTCAGGGAAGACAAGTTCTTCAAGAACAAGCGGAGCGGACGGATCGCAAAGCGTGTCGCCGGTCTTGGTGTTCTTGAAACCGATGCCGGCGATGATGTCGCCAGCGAATGCAACGTCGAGATCCTGACGATCGTTCGCGTGCATTTCGAGAAGACGACCGATGCGCTCCTTCGACGTGGTGCGTGCATTCATCACCTGTCCACCCTTTTCGAGGGTGCCGCTGTACACGCGGAAGTAGGTGAGCTTGCCGACGTGCGGGTCGGTCATGATCTTGAACGCAAGTGCAGCGAACGGCGCGTCGTCTGACGGCGGACGCTCAACTTCTTGATCGCCCTTGAGGCTCGTGCCTTGCACAGGCGGAAGATCAAGCGGTGACGGCAGGTACCAAACAACGGCGTCGAGCAGTGGCTGCACGCCCTTGTTCTTGAATGCGGTGCCGTTGAGAACGGGGATGATGTCGCCAGCGATCGTTGCCTTACGGATGGCGGCACGAAGTTCGTCGACAGAAATTTCTTCTTCGCCGATGAACTTCTCGAGAAGGCTTTCATCGACAGTTGCAACGGTTTCGATGAGTTCGGCGCGGTAGGCCTCGGCATCGTCCTTCATGTCTGCGGGGATCTCTTGGACCTCCCACTTGGCGCCGAGTTCTTCGTCGAGCCACACAAGTGCATCCATGGTGACGAGGTCGACAACGCCCTTGTAGTTACCTTCAGCGCCGATCGGAAGCTGCAACACCGCGGTGTTGGCTTCAAGACGATCCTTAATGGAGTCGAGTGCGGCGTAGAAGTCAGCGCCGAGACGGTCCATCTTGTTCACGAAACAAATACGCGGAACGTTGTATTTGTTGGCCTGACGCCACACCGTTTCGGTCTGCGGTTCAACACCAGCAACACCGTCGAACACTGCGACGGCGCCGTCGAGCACGCGAAGTGAACGCTCAACTTCAACGGTGAAGTCGACGTGGCCAGGGGTGTCGATGATGTTGATGCGGTGGTCTTCCCAGAAGCACGTGGTCGCAGCAGAGGTGATGGTGATTCCACGCTCTTGTTCCTGGACCATCCAGTCCATGGTTGCGCCACCGTCGTGCACTTCACCGATCTTGTAGTTCTTACCGGTGTAATAGAGGATCCGCTCGGTCGTGGTGGTTTTACCCGCATCGATGTGGGCCATGATGCCGATGTTGCGGGTTTTATCAAGAGGATGCGGGCGTGATGCCATCGTCAGGTCCTGTCGTGTGACTGGCGGTCAAGGGAAGTTGGAAAGGAACGAAGTGGGGGGAACTGCATGTTTCGCGACGGCGCCCCGCACAAGGCGGGGCGTCGGTACGAACCAACGTGGCAACTACCAGCGGTAGTGAGCGAACGCCTTGTTGGATTCGGCCATCTTGTAAAGATCTTCACGACGCTTGATCGATGCACCAACACCGTTGGCGGCATCCATCAGTTCGTTCGCAAGACGCTCCGCCATCGTGCGCTCACGACGCTGACGTGAGTAACCCACGATCCAGCGAATGGCGAGCGTGTTGGCGCGACGGGGACGAACCTCGACGGGCACCTGGTAGGTGGCGCCACCAACGCGACGGCTACGAACTTCGAGCTGCGGCTTCACGTTGTCGACCGCGCGCTTGAGCGTTGAGATCGGCTCGGCGCCGGTCTTTGCTTCGATCATGGTGAGCGCTTCGTACACAATGCGCTCGGCGGTCGAGCGCTTGCCGCGCTGCAGGACCTTGTTGACAAGCTGAGTAACGACAACCGATCGGTAAATCGGATCGGGCATCAGTTCACGGCGGGGTGCGGGACCCTTACGAGGCATATCAGCTTTCCTTCTTGGCGCCGTAACGGCTACGGGCCTGCTTGCGATCGCGCACACCCGAGGTGTCGAGGGTGCCGCGGATGATCTTGTAACGCACACCCGGAAGGTCCTTCACACGTCCACCGCGCACGAGCACGATGCTGTGTTCCTGAAGGTTGTGTCCTTCACCGGGGATGTAGGCGGTGACTTCCATGCCCGAAGACAAACGAACACGGGCAACCTTGCGGAGCGCGGAGTTCGGCTTCTTCGGTGTGGTCGTGTAGACGCGCGTGCACACGCCCCGTCGCTGCGGAGCGCCCTTGAGGGCCGGGGTCTTGCCCTTCGCGGGCTTCGACTGGCGGCCCTTACGGACCAACTGCTGAATGGTGGGCACAACGAACCTTTCTGGCGTTCATATCGCGACGGGGACCGGCCCCGAAGCGGAGGGCAAGGTTAGGGGGGTCAGCCCGTTCTGGGCAAACCCCCCGAAACCGGGACTACAGAGACTCTTCGGAAGAGCCGCTTTCTTCAGTGTTTTCTGAGGCATCAGCCACCGGAAGATCGATGATCTGTGCATCGGGGAGCTCTTCGCCTGCCTCGGCAAGATCGCCCGCACCGGCAACCATTTCGGCAGCCATGGCTGCTTCAGCGGCGGCATCGGCCAGGGCGGCCATTTCATCGAGATCGACCGGAGCCGGGGCAATGACATCGCCAGCCATGCGGGTGGCAAGAAGGTCGGCGAGATCGCCGGCTTCGTCGTCGTCACCTGATGACCAGAACTCCATCGGCTGATACTCGGGTGCCGCGGTGGAGATGTCGCGGTACTTGCCCATGCCGGTACCGGCGGGGATGAGCTTGCCGATGATGATGTTCTCCTTGAGGCCGAGCAACGAATCCGAACGGGATTCGATGGCGGCTTCGGTGAGCACACGAGTGGTCTCCTGGAACGAGGCTGCAGACAACCACGAATCGGTGGCAAGCGAGGCCTTGGTGATACCCATGATTTCGGGGCGACCCTCGGCGGGCTGCTTGCCTTCCATCACGAGTGCACGGCTGGCATCGCGGTACACCTTGGAGTCGACGCGCTCGCCGGGAAGGAAATCGGAATCGCCCGCTTCCTGCACGGTGATCTTGCGCGTCATCTGACGAACGATGAGTTCGATGTGCTTGTCGTGAATCGGCACACCCTGATCGCGGTACACCTTCTGCACCTCGGTGACGAGGTACTGCTGGGTTTCCTGCACACCCTTGATCTCGATGAGTTCTTTGGGATCGCGAGGACCGTCGACGATGGGATCGCCAGCAGCGATTTCCTGTCCGTCGGTGACCTCGAGTCGAGCAAGACCCGAAACGATGTACTGCTCTTCGGTGCCGTCGTCGGCAACAACCGTGATGACACGACCCTTGCCTTCGTCTTCACCGATACGAACAACACCAGTGATGCGCGAGAGCGTCGCCTTGCCCTTCGGGCTACGAGCTTCGAACAACTCAACAACGCGCGGCAGACCGCCGGCGAGGTCGGTACCAGCAACACCACCGGTGTGGAAGGTACGCATGGTGAGCTGTGTGCCAGGTTCACCGATCGACTGTGCAGCGATAACGCCAACGGCTTCGCCAACTTCGATCAGCTTGCCGGTGGCAAGTGAAAGTCCGTAACACGCCGCCGACACACCGAGATCGGAATCATCGGTAAGCGGTGACAGCACACGAACTCGGGTGACCTGTGCGTCGTCACGAAGAAGTGCAACTTCGTCGTCACCAAGCACGGTGCCCTTGGAAAGAACGGTGCCATCGGAAAGCGTGACGTCGTCGGCCAGGGTGCGGCTGTAGAGACGAGTCTCGAGCCACGCACGCTTACCGGGACGATCAGGTTCGATGTCTTCGATCCAGATACCGCGAACCGGGCCACCAGAAGCGAACGGATCTTCATCGTTGATGATGAGTTCCTGCGCAACGTCGACGAGTCGACGGGTGAGGTAACCGGAGTCGGCGGTACGAAGAGCGGTATCGACAAGACCCTTACGTGCACCAGGAGTCGCGATGAAGTACTCGAGCATCGTGAGGCCTTCACGGAAGTTCGACTTGATCGGACGAGGAATCATGTCGCCACGAGGGTTAGCCACAAGACCGCGCATACCGGCGATCTGGCGAACCTGCATCATGTTTCCGCGTGCACCCGAACCGACCATCATGTCGATCGGGTTGAACTTGTCTTCCTTGAGGCTGGCTTCCATCGCAACACGAACTTCGTCGGTTGCCGTGGTCCAGATCTCAACTTCCTTCTGACGACGCTCACCATCGGTGATGATGCCGCGACGGAACTGGGTCTCGACCTTTTCTGCTTCCTTTTCGTGACGATCCAGAATTTCCTTCTTGACCGCAGGCGTCTTGACGTCTTCGATCGAGATGGTGAGACCGGACTTGGTCGCGTAGCGGTAGCAAAGGTCCTTGATGCGGTCGAGGCTTCCGGCCACATCTGCCTTGTCGTAGTTGTGTGCAAGTTCGTCGACGATGCGACCCATTGCCTTCTTATCGATACGCGCGTTCTGGAACTCGAAGCCCTTTGGCAACGCGGTATTGAAGAAGATGCGACCAGCGGTCGTGGTGCGGTAGGTCTTGCGACCGGCCTCTTCACCAACGATGTGATCGGGATGGCGGTACTGGATCAGCGAATGCAGATCGATGTCGCCCGCTTCGTAGGCACGCTCGATCTCGTCGAGGTTGCGGAACACACGACCTTCGCCCGGACCACCATTGACCTCTTCGGTCAGGTAGTACGCACCAATGATCATGTCCTGTGTCGGGGTGACGAGCGGACGACCATCGGCCGGCGAAAGGATGTTGTTCGCCGAAAGCATGAGCACGCGAGCTTCGGCCTGCGCTTCTGCTGACAGCGGAAGGTGGACAGCCATCTGATCGCCGTCGAAGTCAGCGTTGAACGCTGCACAAACGAGCGGGTGAATCTGAATGGCCTTGCCTTCAACGAGCACTGGCTCGAAGGCCTGGATACCAAGACGATGCAATGTAGGAGCACGGTTCAACATGACCGGGTGTTCCTTGATGACATCTTCGAGGACGTCCCACACCTGCGGACGACGACGCTCAACCATGCGCTTTGCTGACTTGATGTTCTGCGCAAGTTCCGCGTCGACAAGCTTCTTCATGACGAACGGCTTGAACAGTTCGAGCGCCATGAGCTTCGGCAAACCGCACTGATGCAGTTTGAGGGTCGGGCCGACCACGATGACCGAACGGCCGGAGTAATCGACGCGCTTTCCGAGAAGGTTCTGACGGAAGCGACCCTGCTTGCCCTTGAGCATGTCGGAGAGTGACTTGAGTGGACGGTTACCAGGACCGGTAACCGGACGACCACGACGACCGTTGTCGAACAACGCGTCGACAGCTTCTTGAAGCATGCGCTTTTCGTTGTTCACGATGATCTCGGGTGCGCCGAGATCGAGAAGACGCTTCAAACGGTTGTTGCGGTTGATCACGCGACGGTAAAGGTCGTTGAGATCGGAGGTCGCGAAACGACCACCATCGAGCTGCACCATCGGACGAAGTTCCGGCGGAATAACCGGCACGACATCGAGGATCATTGCGCGAGGGTCGTTGATGCGACGGCCGTTTTCATCGCGTCGGTTGAACGCGGTGACGATCTTGAGACGCTTGATTGCCTTCTGCTTACGCTGAGCAGAAAGAGGCTTCTCGCCCTCGGCGGGATCGATCTGCTCACGCAGACGAATCTCGTCGGCATCGAGGTCGATGCGATCGATCAGATTCGCGATCGCTTCTGCACCCATGCCACCTTCGAAGTATTCGCCGTAACGATCTTCGAGTTCACGCCAAAGCATTTCGTCTTCGATGATCTTGCGTGCGAAGAGTGACTTGAACTCGTCGAACGCGCGCTCAACAAGATCGCGCTCCATGTCGTAACGCTCACGAATGGACTGAAGGTCCTTATCGGCAGCGCGCTGACGAGCCTTGATGTCGGCGTCTTTTGCGCCTTCCTTTTCAAGACCCTTGACCTCGTCTTCGAGATCCTTGTGGCGACGATCGAGTTCGAGACGAAGGTCCTTTTCGATGAGGTCCTTCTCGGCCAGCATGTCTTGCTCGAGTGATTCGAGGTCGGCATGACGACGCTCGTCGTCAACCCAGGTAACGAGGTTGGCGGCGAAGTAAATGACCTTTTCGAGTTGCTTTGCCTTGATCTCTTCACGAGCTTCGGTACCCATGAGGAGGTACGCGAGCCATGAACGAGTACCGCGGAGATACCAAATGTGAACGACGGGTGCAGCAAGTTCGATGTGACCCATGCGCTCGCGGCGAACCTTCGAGCGGGTGACTTCGACGCCGCAGCGTTCACAAATGATGCCCTTGAAACGGACACGCTTGTACTTACCGCAGTAGCACTCCCAGTCCTTTTGTGGACCGAAAATCTTTTCGCAGAACAAGCCGTCCTTCTCTGGCTTGAGCGTGCGGTAGTTGATGGTTTCTGGCTTCTTGACTTCGCCGTTCGACCACGTACGGATGGAATCCGCGGTGGCAAGACCGATACGAAGTTGATCAAAAGTGTTGACGTCAAGCATTGCCATGACTTCAGCCCCTCTCTGCCTGGCGGCGGGCATCTTCTTCATCACTGCCGCGTTCCGGGCGTGAGAGATCGATGCCGAGTTCTTCGGCGGTACGGAAGATGTCTTCGTCGAGCTCGCGCATTTCGATCTCGGCGCCTGAGGTGTTGAGCACCTCGACGTTGAGACAGAGTGCCTGCATTTCCTTGATGAGAACCTTGAAGCTCTCGGGAATGCCGGGCTCGGGAATGTTTTCTCCCTTGACGATGGCCTCGTACACCTTCACGCGGCCAAGAACGTCGTCGGACTTAATGGTGAGGAGTTCCTGCAGGCAGTACGCAGCGCCATACGCCTCGAGTGCCCACACCTCCATTTCACCGAATCGCTGGCCACCGAACTGCGCCTTACCGCCCAGCGGCTGCTGGGTGATCATGCTGTACGGGCCGGTCGAACGAGCGTGAATCTTGTCGTCGACCAAATGCGCAAGCTTGAGGATGTACACCACACCGACCGTGATCGGGTTGTCGTACGCCTCGCCGGTGCGGCCGTTGTAAAGGGTGATCTTTCCGTTGTCCTGCATCATGCGACCGTTGTCGCCGTAGCGAGGATCGGTTGCTTCTGGCTGCAGGTTTTGGAAAATCTTCTTGATGGTCGGGTGCTTGCCCGCGCCTTCTTCTTCGTCCCAGTGAGCGCCGTCGAAGACAGGCGTTGCAATGAGCGTTGACGGCGGAGTGACCGGACGGGTCTTCTTCTCGGTACCGCGGATGGGTTCCTGACCAACGGTTTCACCGTTGACGGTCCAGCCGTAACGAG
>JALQSZ010000071.1 GCA_023264135.1 Acidimicrobiales bacterium | reverse complement strand
CACGGTCGGATTCCGCTACCTCGATCGCGTCGAGCGTCGCGATGGAGGCCCTTGGAAGATTTCGAGACGCATTGCGACCACTGAGTGGGTGACGGCTCCCGGAGCTGGTTCCGAATGGCCAATCCCATCGGACTCCGCGATCGGCCAACGCGATCACTCTGATCCGCTGTATGCATTACTCACCGAACTTTCTTCCGAGTAACCACCGCAACCTCAACTCTCTCCAGACAAAAGGAATTTCATGCGCGCTGTCCGTTGTCCCGAAGGAACTCCCACGGTTGTCGATGTTCCAGAACCATCCGGCGAAGGCATTGTCGTCAATGTCGCCTCTGCCGGCATCTGCGGATCCGACCTTCACCTTTTGAATTTCGGACTTCCCGCAACCTTCGGACATGAATTCGCGGGCACTCTCGCCGACGGCACTCCTGTCGCAGTGGAACCGATCGATCCATGTTTTGTTTGCGATGCGTGTATCGACGGCAACACACAACTTTGCGTGCGCGGCCCGTCGATGGCCTTCGGCGTCGGGCGCGACGGTGGCATGGCCGAGAAAGTGCTTGCCCCCGCTTCGGCGATCACTCGACTTCCATTTGGCGTAGCCGCAGAAAATGGTTGCCTGGTTGAGCCACTCGCTGTCGCGGTTCACGGTGTGCGTCGCGGCAACATCCGAGGAAGCGATCGCGTCGCCGTCATTGGTGGCGGAACAATCGGACAAACCGCGCTCGTTGTCGCACAACAAACTGGAGCGAAGGTCGATCTGCACGCCCGTCATGAACGTCAGATCGAAGCAGCTGCTCGACTCGGAGCCGGAACGCTCGAAGGCAACGGCTACGACGTCGTCATCGAAGCTGCAGGAACCGCATCGGCTCTCGCAGAAGCAGCCGATCGTTGTCGTCCGGGCGGAACCATTGTGCTTCTCGGCAGCTACTGGGACGGCTCGGTCGAGATGCCGGGCATGGCAATCGGCATGAAGGAACTCACGCTGGTTCCCGCCGTGATGTACGGCCGCGTCGGACCATCACGCGATATCGATGTTGCCGCGACGATCCTCGCTCACCGGCCTGAACTCCCCGAGATCATCGTCACGCACCGATTCCCGCTTGATGCCGCTGCCGAAGCGTTCCGCGTTGCCGCAGATCGTTCGGCAGGCGCGATCAAGGTTGTTCTCGAGCCGTAGAAACTCGACTTACGAGTTCGCTGCATTCACCGTGGCGATGAGCTCAGTGATCGACGGGTTCACCAAAATTTCGTCGCCCACCAAGACGCTCGGAACCGTTTCGCTTCCGATTCGTTGATTCAAAAGTGCGCGCGCCTCATCGTCTTCCCAGATATTGCGCGTTTCAACAGTAAGACTGTGACGCTCAATGCCAGAAAAGAGAATCCGGCAAAACGGGCAATGTGGGCGCCACAGAACAACGGGCGTAACTGGTTCAGACATCACAGCTTCAGTCGAACGAAAGTGGATCGCGAAGTGAACGCTTCAGTTCCGCGAATCCGGGAGTCCGGGCAAGGGTTTGGACCGCGTCCCAAAGTTCGAGAGCGGCATCGCCGCGAGGGATTGAAGAAATCACTGGGCCGAACAATGACGCTTCCCGCTCCGTGCCAGGAGCGAACGTGAGAATCGGCGTACCGACATCGCGTCCGGTTCGACCAAGTGAAAGTTCGGTTTCTTCACGCAGAAGCGCATCCCACGATTCATCGTCGGCTGCGGCGACAAGCGACTCGTCGAGGCCAGCCGCAGCAACTACTTCTGCGACAAGGTTTTCGGGAATGGGTTCGCCGCCGAATACCGCGACCGACACACCGTCGTGGTGCATCCGCTCACCTGCTGCGGTGTAGAACGCCGCGACCGACTCGTTGCCACCCGACGCACGGGCCGCTGCAGCAACTCGCAACAGGCGCTGACCAAGTCCATGGAGTGCGGGATAGGCCGGAGGAAACTTCGAGTAATCGGTTTCTTCGTTGACGATCGCCAACGCAATGAACTTCCACTCGACGGAAATGCCGCGGAGTTTGATGACTTCTTCCACCCAACGACTGGTCACCCATGCAAACGGGCAAATTGGATCGAAGAAAAATTCCAGATCAGGAGTCGATGTCATGGCACCACGATACGGCCTTCGTTCACAGTATGGACAGGTCGAAGCGCTAGCGTCGGCTCATGGCCGGGGATCCAAACCAGATTTTTGATCGATTTCTTTCGCTCCTCGCGGAACGAGACGCCGAAGCTGCCGACGCTCTCAGCGACGGGCGTCGCATGCGAACGGAGCGAGGACGAGCAGCAGTCGTCGAAGCGCTGATCGAACTTGTCAACGAACGCCAGTATCCAACCGTTGCGCAGATCGCCGAGCGAGCTGGCGTTTCTGAGCGAACGGTCTTCCGCTACTTCCCCGACCGTGAGGCGATGTACACCGCCGCGGCCGTGGAGATTTTCCCGAGAGTTGCTCACTGCGTATCGCTTTTTCCTCCCGAAGGATCAACCGAGTTTCGACTTCGTGAACTTCTCAAACTTCGTGTGGAAATCACGGTGATTGCGGGCCGGATCGCGCAATGGGTGGAATCAGATGACAAACCATCTGAACTCCAACAAACGGTCTTCCAACTTCGAGGCGACCACCTCCGCAACCAAATCAACATTTGGCTTGCACCAGAACTTGAAAACGCCGACCCATTGCTCGCGCCAGTACTGAATTCGATGCTCAATCACTGGCCATTGGGAATGCTCCTTGAAGAGTTCTCGCCCGACGAATGTGTCGAAGCGTTGTATTCCGCAATCCTCAAAATGCTTCGCCCGTAACCCACTGGTTACAACACAACGCCAAACGGTCTAAAACGCGGACTCGATCACGTTCACGTCGCGACCGATCACACACGCAACGTCGAATCGAAGACCACCCGGACGCACGTCGTGCGCGTCGATCCAGCGCAGTCCCAACTTGCGCAGCCGAGCCTGCTTTGTCGATGTCACGGCCGAGGCGGGCGAACCGTAGGCATCACTTGAGCGCGTCTTGACCTCGCAAAAGACGATGATCCGGCCGCGAAGAAGCACGAGATCGATCTCACCTTCACGACATCGCCAATTGCGATCAACAACGACGTAGCCGCGTTGTTGATACCACCGCGCTGCCAGGTTTTCGCCGTAGGACCCGAGGGCCCGACGACCGGCGGTCAACCGACTCGCACCATCACGGGAGTTGCAGCTCTTCGCGAGGCAACTCTTCGATGTTGACGTCCTTGAACGTGACCACTCGGACGTGAGAGACAAAGCGATTCTGCCGGTACATGTCCCAGACCCACGCGTCGCGCAATTCGATCTCGACGCGGGTGCGACCGTTTTCGTTCACCACGCTTTGGTTGACCTCATTGGCCAAATAGAAGCGACGCTCTGTTTCGACAACAAAGCGGAACATCGGGCAGACATCTTTGTATTCGCGATAAAGCTGCAACTCGACGTCGGACTCGTATTCTTCGAGATCCTCTGAACTCACACGCAGCTCCGCTCAACAGCGACTTGACCTGACACCGCAACGACAACGATTGGTGTCAAGAAAAGTTGGGGCCGACCAACTGTCGGCAACAACGCGACTTTCAGTCGCGCTTTTCCTTGATCTTGGCGGCCTTACCAACGCGGTCACGCAAGTAGTAGAGCTTGGCGCGTCGGACATCACCACGAGTCACAACTTCGATCTTGGACACGATTGGGGAATGCACCGGGAAGGTTCGTTCGACACCAACACCGAAGCTGACCTTACGAACGGTGAAGGTTTCTTGAAGGCCACCGCCCTGACGACGGATGACTGCGCCTTGGAACACCTGCACGCGCTCACGGTTTCCTTCGACAACGCGAACGTGCACCTTGAGGGTGTCGCCGGGGGCGAACTCAGGTACGTCGTCGCGGAGGCTCTGGGCGTCGATCAGATCGATGGCGTTCATTGAAGTGTCCTGGCTGCAATGCCCGCCGAATGGCGGGACAAGAAACGAAATCGGGACCAGAAGCGGTTGCCCGAGGGAGTGGTCATCGTAGGGGAACCGCTCCCCCAACGGCAAAGCGCCGAATGGCCCGTGCTCAGTCCTCGAGATCGGGGTCGGCCAGAAGGGACTTATCGGCCTCCGTCAGCCCTCCTCGGGCCTCGATGAGGTCGGGACGAGCGGCAAGCGTTCGGCGCAGGGCTCGGGCTCGGCGCCAGCGGGCGATTCGGCCATGGTCGCCTGAACGGAGCACCTCAGGCACGGCCATTCCCCGGAAGTCAGCGGGCTTTGTGTACTGCGGGTACTCCAGCAAACCGTCGCTAAAGGACTCGTCCCCAGCCGAGGCCGAATTCCCCATGACTCCAGGCACAAGACGTCCTACGGCCTCTAGGACCACCATTGCGGCGACCTCACCGCCACCGAGGATGTAATCGCCGATCGAGAGTTCGCCATCACATAAATCGGTGCGCACCCGATCGTCGACGCCTTCATACCGCCCGCACAGCATCGAGAACCCGCCGGCCTCGGCCAGTTCATGGGCCATCGCTTGATCGAGGCGACGCCCACCGGGACCGAGAAGGAACAGCGGTCGGGGCGGAGCAGCCGCTTCGACCGAGGCGTAAATCGGTTCCGGGCGCAGCACCATGCCTGCTCCCCCGCCAAATGGCGTGTCATCAACGGTCCGATGAACGTCGGTTGTGTGCTCGCGCAAATCGTGGACGCGGATGTCGAGCAAGCCCTTTGCCGATGCTCGACCAAGCAAACTTTGGCCGGCGAATCCCGAGACCATGTCCGGGAAGATCGTGAAGACGTCGATACGCACGAGCTAGTCCTCGTCGAGCAATTCGAATAACCCGTCGGGAACGTCGACGATCAATCGGCCGGCTTCATCGCGGCCTTCGACAAAACGCAACGGAACGAGCGCTTCGGAATCGAGAACAAGAAGATCGCTTGCAGGATTGTCTTGCACTGCGACAACAACCCCGCGTTCGGTGCCGTCGGGTTCCACAACGGTCGACCCGACGAGTTCATGCACCCACAACGCATCGGGATCATCGTCGTCAAGCGGTTCGGCCGAAAGCACGAGACCCGAAATCGCTTCGGCACCTTCGCGGCCGTACACGCCTTCGAAGGTGACGATCCATCGATGTTGGTGCGGGCGCGACGCAGTGATCACAAATTCGCGATCACCCGAGAAAAGATGCGTGCCTGGAGCAACGCGACTGGTTTCGGTCGTCGTCAATGCAACGACGACGTCGCCACGAACGCCGTGCGGTTTGTCGATGCGGCCGACCTCGAGGAGGTTCACCGGATCAGTCGAGGAACTCGACCTCGACATCGCCACCGTCACGGGCAGCGGCGGCGCGCACGACGGTGCGAATCGACTGCGCAACACGTCCGCGCTTGCCGATAACGCGACCCATGTCGCCAGGACCAACGTGCACGTTGAGGACAGCCTTGCGGCCGCGATCGTCGAGTTCGATCTCGACGGCGGAGGGATCCTCGACGAGTTGCTGAACGACGTAGGTCAACACGGCTTTGGCCGTGGTGAAGTCGGGAGTTGCTTCCGACGCGTCGACGGTGTCGGCGACGTCGCTCACGACGCTGCGCCGGTGAACTGCTCCCAAGCGCCAGAGATCTTCAGAAGCTTCTCGACAACTTCAGTGGGCTGCGCGCCCTTCTGAAGCCATGCGACAGCCTTGTCGTTGTCGATGGTGATCTCGGAGGGCTCGGTACGCGGGTTGTAATGACCCACGATCTCAATGAACCGGCCGTTGCGCGGGGAGCGCGAATCGGCGGCAACGACGCGGTACGTCGGCTGCTTGGTCTTTCCCATCCGCATGAGGCGGAGCTTCACCACGAGGTTTCTCTCTTCTGCTGGTCGTGCAAGAACGGACTACGAACGTTATCGGCCGAACCCTTCGGGACGGCTGAGCGGCCTTCAATGGTGACCCCGCAAGGGGTCTGCGGGCAAGTTCAGGTTTCAGCCAAGGCTGAACGGGTCCGCATCGGTCCCACCGGGAAGCCCTGGAAGGCGGAGCCCACCGCCGGGCCGGCCACCACCAAGGTCGGCCTCAAAATCGGGCAATCGCAAGGGGGCCTTGCCCTTTGGGGCGACGCGACCGCCGCCCGATGAGCGTCCGCCCGGCCCTTTCGCCTTGCCCTTGGCCGCTTTGCGCCGTGACTTATTGAGCCGCTTGGTTCCGGCCCCGCCCATGCGCTTCATCATCTTCGACATCTCTTTGAACTGCTTGATGAGTTCGCCCACCCGCGCTGGTTCGGTTCCCGAACCCTTCGCGATACGCACTCGGCGCGATTGGTCGATGACATCGGGATCAACGCGTTCTGCCGGGGTCATGGAGCGAATGATCGCTTCGACACGCGCGATTTCGCGGTCGTCGATCTGCGCGTTCTTCACTTCTTTTGGAATACCCGGCATCATGCCGAGCACGCCCGAAAGCGGACCCATCTTCTTCAACTGTTGCATCTGGTCGAGGAAGTCCTCGAGCGTGAACTGCCCTTCGAGAAGTCGCGCCGCAGCTTCTTCGGCCTGATCTTTTTCGAAGACCTCTTCGGCCTTTTCGATGAGCGTGAGCATGTCGCCCATGCCAAGGATGCGGCCCGCAAGACGATCGGGATGAAAGAGATCGAAGTCGCGAAGTTTTTCGCCAGTCGACGCGAACGCGATTGGTCGACCGACAACTTCTTTGACGCTTAGTGCAGCACCACCGCGCGCGTCGCCGTCAAGTTTCGTGAGAATGACGCCGTCGAGTTCGAGGGTTGCGTGAAAGGCCTCTGCAGTGTTCACCGCGTCTTGACCAGTCATCGCGTCGATGACAAGGAACGTGTAGTCCGGATCAACAGCTTCCGAGATGCGACGAACTTCGTCCATCAATTCCGCGTCGATCGCCAAACGACCTGCGGTATCGACAATGACAATGTCGCGTCCGGTCTTCCGTGCTTCTGTCAGCGAATTCTTCGCGACCTGCACCGGGTCTGAGTCTTCAGAAAAGACCGGGACTTCAATCTGACGACCAAGTGTGCGCAACTGTTCGACTGCAGCAGGTCGCTGAAGATCGGCTCCCACAAGAAGCGGATGGCGACCTTGACTCTTAAACCATCGGGCCAATTTTGCGGAGTTCGTGGTCTTTCCAGAACCCTGCAAACCCGCCATAAGCACGACCGTCGGCGGTTTCGCGTTGTAGGTGATGCGAATGGTTTCGCCGCCGAGTGTGGCGGTGAGTTCGTCATTGACGATCTTGACCATTTGTTGGCCAGGATTCAGCGCCTTCGAAACTTCTTCACCGATTGCGCGATCGCGAACGCGCGCACAGAAGTTCTTGACGACGGTGAAGTTGACGTCGGCTTCGAGCAACGCGAGTCGAATCTCACGCAGCGCTTCGTCGACGTCGGCTTCGGAGAGCTTCCCCTTGCCCTTGAGTTTTCCGAGTACGGACTCGAAGCGGTCCGAAAGGGATTCGAACATCAGGCCGCAACCTCGGCACGTTCGTTATCGACATCAATCACATTGTCGTGATCATGATCGTGATTGTGCGACATCAAAC
>JALQSZ010000070.1 GCA_023264135.1 Acidimicrobiales bacterium | reverse complement strand
TAATCGGTTTCAACCTTTCCGCCGAACTCACCTATACAAACCTGCTGAACATGGTTGATCTGGCTGGCGTGCCTGTTCGCAGTGCCGATCGTCGACCCGAACATCCGTTGATCGTCGCCGGGGGACACTGCACGTACAACCCAGAGCCGATCGCCGATTTCCTCGACATCGTCGTGTTGGGTGACGGCGAGGAAGTCATCACGGAAATTAACGAGGTTGTTCGTGACTGGAAGTTGTCGGGTCGCACCGAAGGCAGTCGCGAAAACGTTTTGCGCGAGTTGTCGCACATCGTCGGGGTCTATGTCCCATCGATGTACGACGTCACCTACGAAGGCGCCGACCTCGTCGCAGTTACTCCTCGTTATCGCGATGTGCCTGAACGAGTTGAAAAGCGAACAGTTGCCGATCTCGCGGAGTTCCCGTACCCCAAGACGCAACTTGTTCCGATCACCGAAGTGGTTCACGATCGCCTCAATGTTGAAGTGTTCAGAGGATGCACACGAGGCTGTCGCTTTTGTCAGGCGGGCATGATCACGCGACCAGTGCGCGAACGGCCAGCCGAGCAAGTTCGCACAATGGTCGAAGAAGGTCTTCGTCGCACGGGTTACGACGAAGTCGCGTTGACATCGCTTTCCACTGCCGATTTCTCCGGTATCGAAAAGCTCGTGGGCGACATCGTGCAATCAACTGAAGACGGACCACCAGTTTCTGTCTCGCTTCCGAGTCTTCGTGTCGACGCGTTTGGAGTGGGAATCGCCACACAGATTCAGCGTGCCCGCCGCACCGGACTGACATTCGCTCCCGAGGCGGGTACGTGGCGAATGCGACAGGTCATTAACAAACTGATTCGCGAAGAAGATCTCTACAGTGCCGTCGAAGCCGCCTATGCCAACGGTTGGCGCCGAATGAAGTTGTATTTCCTCACCGGACTTCCCACCGAGACCGACGAAGACACGCTCGGCATTGCTGAACTTGCGCGTAACTGTGTGCAGCTTGGTAAGTCGCACACCAAGAGTCCATCGGTCACCGTTTCGGTCGGTGGATTCGTTCCGAAGCCGTTCACGCCATTTCAGTGGTTCGGTCAGAACACGGTGGAAGAGCTGCGACGCAAGATCAATCTGCTCCGCGACGACACTCGGAAGTCGCACGGCGTGCAGGTGAAGTGGCACGACCCAAAGGCGACCCTCGTCGAAGGCATCATGAGCCGCGGCGATCGTCGTATTGGCCCAGTCATCGAAGAGGTGTGGCGTCAGGGCGGCACGTTCCAGGAATGGAACGAACGATTCGATCTCGATCTATGGCTCGCGGCGATGGCCAACCATGGTCTCGACCCCGAATGGTTCACCTATCGACACCGCACTGAAGATGAGGTCCTGCCCTGGGACCATCTCAGTGCTGGCCTTCACAAAGATTTCCTTTGGCAGGACTGGCGAGATGCTCTTGCCGAGGTTGGGCTCCCTGATTGCCGTTGGACACCGTGTTATGACTGCGGTGCATGTACTGGGTATTCGATCGAGCACATCGTGGCCTCGGCCACGCCTCCGGCCGGAGGATCACAGGGCACCGGGCAAGACCTCGGCACCTCTGTTCCTGTGACCTTGCTCGGCCGGGCACCAGTCGGAGCGGGGTCGTAATGCGAATTCGCGTCCGATTCTCAAAGACCGGCAAGATCCGATTCTCGAGTCATCGAGATATGGCTCGTTGCTGGGAGCGTGCGCTCCGACGAGCCGAACTTCCAGTTGCGATCACCGAAGGTTTTTCACCCCGTCCGAAGATGCATTTCGGATTGGCGCTTTCCACTGGCCATGAGTCGCTGGGGGAGTACCTCGATATCGATCTGCGTGAGCCCGACGCTTCCGCACTCGATCTTGAGACATTGCCCGAGCGGCTTACGCCGTTCCTCCCTCCGGGAGTCGATGTCGAAGCGGTTTCGATCATCGAACGTTCTGAACTGTCTCTCCAAGAGGCAGTCACGGTGTGCACGTGGCTCATCGAACTTCCCGGGGTGAGCCCCGAGGAACTCGAAGCCAATGTCGCCACCATGCTCGATGCCTCCACGCTTCCGGTGACCCGGGAACGGAAAGGCAAGAAGGTGTCCGATGACATTCGGCCCGGCATTGTCAGCCTCCGGGTTGTCGGTGCAACACCTTCAGACGCTCCCGAACAGGGAGCACTCCTCGAAGCCGAGCTGGCAACCCAGCCCCGCTCCGTGCGGCCTTCAGAACTTCTGGCCGCGTTCGACCCGCCTCGCAACGAGGGGCGCGTCTGCAGAACACATCAATGGATCATCACTGACGGCGCGAGACGGGAACCGATCCCGGCCCACGCGACGTCACGCGCACCTGCGAATGCGGGAGCGCGATGAGAAGGGAACGACACCATGTCCGACCAAACGGTCGAACCCGGCGACTCAACGCCGAACAATCAGCCACGTCCGCAACGCGACACCACGCCGGAAGCTCCCGCATCTCCGGCTAACTCGTCGTCGAACGCACAATCACGTCAGCCCTCCGGGGAAACCCCAGCGACATCGCCTGGCGGCGAGCCTACGACCTCGGGTGCAACAGACGGCTCCTCGACGGGAGAAGGCGTCAATCGCCCGCGTCGCCGACGCGGTTCTCGCGGCGGTCGCAATCGAAATCGTTCCGGTGGAGGTCAAGGTGCTGCATCGGCGAGTTCCGATGCAGGCGACACCACCGAGACCGGCGCGCCCGATTTGGAGCGCCAGCCCGATGAGCTTCCAAAGCGCACCTCGCAGAATCGTCCTCGTGACGCGGCCGCTGCCGAGGAAGCGTTGGTAAAGAAGCCGCAGATCGGTGACAGCCGTCCAGCGCCAGCTGCAGATGCGCCCGAGACTGCCGACGCACCCAAGACCGATGGGCAGGTGACAGGTCAGGCCCGAAGCGGCAATCGTCGTCGACGCGGTGGTCGTGGTCGAGGCGGTGGCGGTGGCGGCCAACAGCAGGGCCAGAACAACCAACAGTCCCAGCAGCAAGGCCAGAACGCCGGTCAACAAACCAAGGGCCAGCAGCAGAAGAAGACCGGAACGCCCCGACCTGTCGAAGCGATTCTCGGAGGCGACGGACCAGATCTCGATGACGAGACCCTGGAAAAACGCAAGGGTCGCGAGCGCAAAGGTCGCCCCGTCGGTCGTTACATGATGGCTGTCAGCGTTCGTCCCGAAGCAACGCAAATCGCGGTGCTCGAGGGGCGCAATCTGATCGAGCATTACGTCTCGCGCCCGGCCGACGATGTTGCCCAGATTCACGGCAACATCTATCTCGGCAAGGTGCAGAACGTGCTTCCCGGTATGGAAGCCGCGTTTGTCGATATCGCAACGCCGAAGAACGCGGTTTTGTATCGAGGTGATGTGCAGTTCGATGCAGAAGATGTTGAAGGCGGTGCGTCAAACGCTCGCATTGAGCAAATCCTGAAACCTCGCCAAACGATTATTTGTCAGGTCACGAAGAATCCGATTGCTCACAAGGGTGCCCGACTCACCCAGGAAGTTTCTCTCCCTGGTCGTTTCGTGGTGCTCATTCCGAACTCGAGCACGTACGGCATTTCAAAGCGTCTCGATGACAGCGAACGGAAGCGTTTGCGCAACATCCTCGACAAGGTGAAACCACCGCAGCACGGCGTCATCGTGCGTACTGCTGCCGAAGGCGTGACATCCGAGGAGATTTCTTCTGACGTGCGTCGACTCTTGTCGCAATGGGATCAAATCGAAGCCCTTGCGAATTCTGCTCAAGCGCCTGCGCTTCTCTATCGCGAACCAGATATGGCCGTGCGTGTCATTCGTGAAGAATTCAACGACAATTACCGAAGCGTCGTTATTGATGACGAAGCGCTGTACAACGATGTTCGCGACTACGTGTCGAGCATCTCTCCAGCTCTCGCTGATCGCATCGAGTACTACGACCGTTCTGTCGAACCGTTGTCGATCTTCGAACGCCATCACGTTCATGAACAAGTACACAAGGCACTCGATCGGAAAGTTTGGTTGCCTTCCGGTGGCTCGCTGATCATCGAACACACTGAAGCGTTGACCGTGATCGATGTGAATACCGGCAAGAACGTTGGCTCGAAGAGCCTCGAAGAAACCGTCTACCGGAACAACCTTGAAGCGGCCGTTGAAATCGCGAAGCAACTTCGTCTCCGCGACATCGGAGGCATCATCGTTATCGACTTCATCGATATGGAGATCAAGGGCAACCGCGACGACGTCGTCCGCGTCTTCCGAGACGCCCTGGCTCGGGATAAGACCCGGACCCAGGTCTTCGATATCTCCGAGTTGGGTCTGGTCGAAATGACGCGGAAACGCATCGGGGAGGGGCTGCTCGAGTCCTTCGCCACACAATGTCCCGATTGCGAAGGTCGGGGAGTCCGGATCGACCCGGATCTTCTGGTCTGAGGCCTCCTCAACGCCGTTCCGGACCCGGGTTTCGTTCTTTGGGCTGGTGGGGCTAGAGTTGCACCCCTATGTATGCCGTGATCCAGACAGGTGGCAAGCAGTACCGCGTCGAAGAAGGCCAACGACTTGATGTCGAACGCCTCGGCGAGGCTGATGAGGTCACCCTCACTCCCGTGCTCGTTGTCGACGGTGACACCGTCCTCGCTACTCCCGCGCAGCTGGCTGGTGCCAGCGTTTCCGCTCGGGTTGTCGGCGCGGCCAAGGGTCCCAAGGTCATCGGCTTCACCTACAAGAACAAGGCCAACGAACGTCGTCGTTGGGGTCATCGTCAGCACTACGCGACGATCGAGATCACCGGCATCAAGAAGGGCTGAGCCATGTCAAAGACCAAAGGTGGCGGTTCAACCCGTAACGGCCGCGATTCCCAGAGCAAGCGTCTTGGCGTGAAGCGTTTCGACGGCCAGGCCGTCAACGCCGGCACGATCATCGTTCGTCAGCGCGGCACTCGCATCCACCCCGGCGAGAACGTCGGCCGTGGCGGCGACGACACGCTGTTCGCGCTTACCGAAGGAACCGTCAAGTTTGGATCCCGCAAGGGTCGCAAGCTTGTCGATGTGCTTCCTGCCTGAACGACGCAGTCAAGAACTCGTTTCGAAAGCGGACCTTCGGGTCCGCTTTCGTCGTTTTCGGCTCGCCGTGTGATTAGCCGTTGAGGTCGATGCCGCGAGGTCGTCGTTCGGCGGGCCAATCGAGCAAGCGAACCGCAGTATCGAACGCGAAGCGGTCGGTCATCCCGGCGACATAGCTCACCGCGTCGGTCACTCGGTCGTCGCCGGTGGCCGAGGGGAGGGCGTTGGGATTGGCAATGAAATGCTCGACGAGTGCGGTAAGCACATCGATAACCGAACGCCCTTGTGCGATGGAATCGGGCCGGTTGTAGATGAACTCGTAATTGAACGAGCGAAGTGCAGAGAGCGCGCCTGCATGTGTTGGGTCCATGCCGATGACGCCGGTCGTGGTGGCGCAATTGATGACCGCAAGGATCAATGCGTGAAGTTGTTCACGTTGGGTGGTGCCGAGAACATCGGCGACCTCAACCGGGAGGTCGGCGCGCTGGACCACGCCGGCGCTGATTGCGTCTTCAAGGTCGTGTGCGCTGTAGGCGCAGCGGTCGGCCCAACTCACGACCACACCTTCGGGGGTCATTGGCGTTGGACGAGACCAGGAATGGTTGCGAATGCCATCGAGGGTCTCGAGGCAGAGATTGAGCGGTTCGAGTACGACATCGGCGCCCCAGACCGCATGGTGGTAGCCACCGGGGATGAACGTGTCGAAGGCGTCCTCGCTTGCATGGCCGCCGGGGCCGTGCCCACAGTCGTGTCCGAGGGCGATCGCCTCGGTGAGGGCCACGTTGAGGCCAAGCGCTCGGGAAATTGCCGTAGCGACCTGCGCAACCTCGAGGGCATGAGTGAGACGTGTGCGCTGGTGATCGTCGGGAAAGACGAAGACCTGCGTCTTACCGGCAAGGCGACGAAACGCGGTGGAGTGGAGAATGCGGTCGCGGTCGCGCTCGAAACACGTGCGGTAGTCGTCGGGCTCTTCGGCGATTTTTCGGTTTCCGGCACCGATGGCCTGGGTTGCGCCAACCGAGAGAAACTCGGCCGATTGTGATTCGCGATCGGTTCGCAGAACGAGATGCGCAGAGATCGGCGGCGGCGGGGCATCACGATGAGCGAGGACGAGATGGTCCGATGCCGACCCGTGCATGGTCGACACCCACTCCTGCTGACGCAGAGTCGGTTCGTCGGCGAACTGCAGTGGGGTGGGGTCGGGGGACTGCTCTTCCATGACCGAATCCTGCCTCATCGGTGCGACAGCGAGGCGCCGACCGATATCTATCGGCGGGGAGCACCCCGAGACCCCGTAGGCTCTCCGGTTGTGTCCGGATTCATCGATGAGTGCCAACTAAACGTCCGAGGCGGAGATGGCGGCGCAGGCTGCGTTGCGTTCCGTCGTGAGGCGCATGTGGCCAAGGGTGGACCCGACGGCGGCGATGGCGGCCGCGGCGGCGATGTGTGGCTGGTGGCTGATCGCAATATTTCTTCTCTTCTTGCCTTCAAGGACCATCCTCACCGTCGAGCCCAAAATGGTGTGCACGGCCAGGGAAAGAAAATGCACGGGGCTGGCGCTGACGATCTCATCGTGTACGTCCCCGAAGGCACCGTGGTCCACGATCTCGAAGGCACAATGCTCGCCGATCTCGTTCACCAAGGCGATCGTTGGATGGCTGCCGCCGGCGGTCGCGGCGGCAAGGGCAATGCCCGATTCCTTTCAAACATTCGCCGAGCACCTTCATTCGCTGAACAAGGCGAAGTCGGTGAAGAGCGGTGGCTCAATCTTGAACTCAAGTTGATGGCCGACGTTGCGCTCGTTGGTTTCCCGAGTGTGGGCAAGTCCACCCTCATCTCTCGCATTTCGGCCGCCAAGCCCAAAATCGCCGACTATCCCTTCACCACGCTCGAGCCCAATCTTGGCGTCGTTCGAGTTGAGGACAACTTCGAATTCGTCGTTGCCGACCTTCCTGGACTTATCGAAGGTGCGTCTGATGGACGTGGTCTCGGCCATCGTTTCCTCCGACATGTCGAGCGTGCTCGCGTGCTCGTACTGATGGTTGATCTCGCCGGTGGACGTGAGGGCATGACGATGGAGACACCCTCGGAACAAGCCGCAATCCTTCTTGCTGAGCTTGGCGCGTACCGACCCGAACTGCTCGAACGTCCTCGCATCATCATTGGTTCTCGCGCCGATCTTGTTCCTGATGCGTTGGCAATTGCCGAATCGGGCAAGCCTTCGGTCACCGAAGATGGACTTGAACTCGATCTGAGTATTTCGGCAATTACTGGTGCTGGACTTTCACGACTCGTCGGTCGAATGGCCGAAGAGGTTCGAGGCGCCCGCTCTGTAGAGCCCGAACTCGACGGCTTCGTCGTGCACCGACCTATTCCCGAAGGTATTCGTATCGAACGCGAAGACGACGGCGCATATCGGGTGATCGGACGAGCTGCAGAACGAGCAGTTGCGCTTTCAGATCTCACAAACCTCGAAGCTCTCGATTTTGCGCATTCTCGATTGAAGAAGATCGGAGTCGACAAGGCACTCGCGCGTGCTGGCGCC
>JALQSZ010000006.1 GCA_023264135.1 Acidimicrobiales bacterium | reverse complement strand
TGGCGTGTGCAGCGGTCAGATCGTTCCGAGCGCCGGCCAGTTGCTCATCAGTGGGCGCGACGTCAACGGTGTGAGCAGTGATTCGCTTGCTCGCGCCGGTGTGTGCCTTGTTCCCGAAGGTCGCGGCGTGTTTCCGAACCTCACCGTCACCGAGAACTTGCGCATGTTCACTCATGCCGGCGCATCACTTTCCGATGTGCAGGACAAAGCCTTCGCACAGTTCCCTCGATTGAAGGAACGTCGCAAGCAGATCGCCGGAACCATGTCTGGTGGCGAACAGCAAATGCTCGCCATGGCGCGTGCGCTGACAGTGAATCCTTCGCTGCTTCTTCTCGACGAACTTTCTATGGGTCTTGCCCCACTCATCGTTGAAGAGCTCTATGAACGTGTGGCCGAACTTGCGGCCGACGGAATCTCCATCCTCGTGGTGGAACAGTTCGCCCAAGCCGTGCTGGGCGTGTCGACCGTTGCGTCGATCATGTTGCACGGACGCATTACTCGTACAGGACCACCTGCCGAGATCGCCGAGGAACTCACCGAGGCGTATCTGGGCGGCACAACCCACTGATCAACGCCAGAACAACGGAGGAAACATGAGTAACACTGAAACCACCCCGTCGGCCCGCCTCCAGGAGTTCCAGGGCGAAGTCGATGCAATGAAGGTCGATGGCGGCAAGGCCAATCCAGAACGGACATGGCTCGTCATCGGTTCGCTTCTGATGATCGCAGGCATCGTCCTGTCGCTCATCAGCTGGCTCAACATTCAGGGCAGCGGCAAGGGCGCAAAGACCGACGATTTCCTGGCAATGGGAACGCTCGGCCTCGTGCTCGCAGTCGTGGGCGCCGCGCTCTTCATCGTGATGTCACTGCGTCGCTATTTCCGGTTCTGGCTTGTTCGCCTCATCTTCGAACAGCGCGAATCCACCGATCGCATCGTCGGCAAGAACTAAGTGCCGTAGCGAACGAACACGGAGGCGGATCCTCGAAGTGGGGGCGGGGCAACTCGCCCCCACAGTTCGTTTTGCGGTAACTCGCCGCGCTTGACGCGGTGTCCTAGATTGACGAAGTCAACGAATCAACCGTTGCCGATTCCAGGGGGAATTCACATGGCTATGCCGACCGACGTTCCGGTCATCGACACGATGATTGGTTTTCCTGCGCGAGATCTCAAAGCGCAGTACGAGTTCATTACGAAGCAAACCAAGGACTCGCAGTCGAAGGAAGAGTTTGAATTTCCGGCCGAGTACATGTTCAAGGCTCCGCCGGATAAGGAAAAAGAAGTTCGCGAGACCGACGATCCGGTTGGTTACACGCTCGACCAAATGGACAAGTGGGGCGTTTCGGTTGGCATGGTTGGCGTTGGCCATCGCGAAGGCCAGGGCGAAGCAACTGGTGAAGAAGCAATCAAGCGCTATCCCGGTCGCTTTGTTGGTTCCGTTGGAGCCGATCCCAACGATGGCATGGCAGGAATCGAAAACATCGTTCGTGCCTATGAAACCTGGGGCGTGCGTTCGATCAGCATGTTCCCGGCCGGCTGCTTCCCGCAGGTCGCGATCAACGACAAGAAGATGTACCCGATTTACGCGAAGGCCTGCGAGCTCGACATTCCGGTGTTCGTTTGCACGGGCATTCCCGGACCCCGACTCAAGTTCCAGTGCCAGCACGTTGAGCATGTCGATGAGGTCATGTACGACTTCCCCGAACTGACCTACGTGTCGCGTCATGGTTGCCAGCCGTGGACCGAGTTGATGGTGAAGCTCATGCTCAAGTGGCCGGGCCTGCACTACTCGACCTCGGCCTTTGCTCCGAAGCACTACGACCCGCGCATCATCGATTACGCGAACACTCGTGGCGCCGACAAGATCATCTACGCCGGCTATTTCCCGATGGGCCTGTCGCTGCAGCGAATCATGACCGAAATGCGTGATGTGCCGTTCAACGACAACGTTTGGCCGAAGTTCCTTCACGACAATGCCGCTCGGGTTCTGAAGCTCGATTGATCGGGTCCTAAAGTGGGCCCATGGCCCTTCCCGTAGATGTCTCGACCGTCTCCGACGAGGAATTCCGTGCCGCTGCCAAGGGGTGGCTGGCAGAAAACCTCGTCGGAGAATTCGCGTCCCTGAAGGGGCGCGGTGGCCCCGGCGATGAAGAAGTCGGATTTGAGATCCGCGAGCGCTGGGAAAAGGTGCTCGGAGCGGCCGGATGGATCGGGCTGGGTTGGCCCACCGATTTCGGCGGACGCAATGCCACGGTTGGCCAGCAGATCATCTGGGCCGAGGAATATGCGCGTGCGCAAGCCCCTGGTCGTGTCAATCACATGGGCGAAAACCTCCTTGGCCCAACGCTGATCGAACACGGCACCAAGGAACAATGCGACCGATTCCTTCCACCGATTCTGAGTGGCGATGAGCGCTGGTGTCAGGGCTATTCCGAACCGAACGCTGGTTCCGACCTTGCCAATGTTCAAACTCGTGCAGTTCTCGATGGCGATCAATGGATCATCAACGGTCAAAAAGTGTGGACCTCGCTCGCGCATGTGTCGCACTGGTGCTTTGTAGTCGCTCGCACCGAACCCGGCTCGGCGCGTCATAAAGGTTTGTCGTTCCTACTTGTCCCGATGGACCAGCCCGGCGTTGAAGCGCGCATCATCGAACAGATCACTGGTGGCGGCGAGTTCAACGAGGTGTTCTTTAGCGACGCGGTGACCGACGCAAGTCTCATTGTTGGTGAACCCGGCAAGGGCTGGGGCGTTGCGATGGATCTGCTTGCGCTTGAGCGCGGCATCTCGACCCTCGCGCAGCAAGTTGGTTTCGAACGCGAACTCGACAACCTCATCGCCGAAGCGAAGAAGAAGGGGTCGGCCAACGATCCCATCATGCGTCAGCGACTTTCCGAGGCCTACACCGGACTCAAGCTCATGCAATGGAACGCGTTGCGTTCAATGGGTTCCGGTGTTCCCGGTCCCGAAGCATCGATCTCGAAACTGTTCTGGGGCACATGGCATCGCGATCTTGGTGAACTCGCCATGGATATCGGCGGTATCGAATCGCAGATCGCTGAAGGCTTCCCCTACGAACTCACGCTCGATCAAAAGATGTTCTTGTTCACCCGATCCGAAACCATTTATGGCGGCAGCAACGAAATTCAGCGCAATGTGCTGGGTGAACGCGTGCTCGGCCTTCCCAAGGAGCCCAACCCCGCATGAGCACGATTCCGAACTACGTCAACGGGCACGGACTCCTTGCCGGCAAGAAGGTGCTTGTCACCGCAGCTGCCGGAACGGGCATTGGTTTTCAAGCGGCCAAGCGTGCGATCGAAGAGGGCGCACAGGTCGTGATCTCCGACAAGCACGAACGTCGTTGTGCGGAATCGGCTGCTGAACTCGGTGTTGTTGGTATCCCGTGTGATGTCACTGTCGAGTCCGATGTTCAGGCGCTTCTCGACGGTGCTGCAGCAGCGCTGGGCGGCATCGATGTCTTCATTAACAACGCTGGTCTTGGTGGTGAGGTTCCGATTGTCGACATGACCGACGATCAATGGAACCTTGTTCTCGATGTCACGCTGAACGGAACCTTCCGTTGCATGCGAGCAGAGATGAAGTACCTCTACGCAAACGGTGGCGGAGTCATCGTGAACAACGCGTCGGTGCTCGGCTGGCGTGCGCAGGAAGGTCAAGCTCATTACGCGGCAGCGAAAGCTGGCGTGATGGCGCTGACGCGTTGCGCGGCGATCGAAGCTGCTCCGCAAAACGTGCGAATTAACGCTGTTGCACCGAGTCTTGCGATGCACCCGTTCTTGGCGAAAGCCACCACGGAAGAAACGCTTGCAGAACTCACCAAGCGCGAAGCGTTTGGGCGCGCGGCAGAACCGTGGGAAGTTGCCAACGTGATGATGTTCCTCGCGTCGGACTACAGCTCGTATATGACCGGCGAAATTGTGTCGGTCAGTAGCCAGCGAGCCTGATCAGGCGGGCTCGGCGAGCGACTTCTCTTCGAGGTATTCCTCGAAACCAGAAACGCCTGATTCTCGGCCCACGCCCGACTGCTTGTAGCCACCGAATGGAACGTCGACGGCGTACCAAGCACCACCATTGATCGACATCGTGCCGGTGCGGATGCGTCGGCCGATGGCGAGCGCGCGGTCGCGGTCATCGCTCACGACAGCGCCCGACAATCCGTACTCGGAGTCGTTGGCAATGCGAACGGCATCGTCATCGTCGTCGTAGGGAATCGCCACGAGAACAGGTCCGAAGACTTCAGTGCGAGCAATTTCCATGTCGTTGGTGACATCGGCGAGCAGTGTGGGCTTGAAGAAGTAGCCCTTTTCAAATTGTTCAGCGCGTCCGCCGCCAACAACTACGCGTGCGCCGTCGGCGACCGCGCGATTCACGAGACCTTCCATGCGTTCAAGTTGGGCCTTGTTCACGATCGCGCCGGTCATGACTCCGGGATCCTGGGGATCGCCGTAGGGGAGTGCTCCGAGCATGGCCGCGGTTGCTTCAACGCCTTCTTCGTAACGGCTACGAGGAAGAAGCAGTCGCGTTGAGGTTGCACAGCCCTGACCGCCATGTGTGCACACCATGAAGCACGGACCGGCAGTGGCCGAAGCCATGTCGGCAACATCGTCGAGCACGATGTGCGCGCTCTTGCCACCAAGTTCAAGGAAGACCTTTTTGATAGTGGCGGACGCGGCTTCCATGATGCGACGACCGGTCGCAGTTGAACCGGTGAAGGAAATCATGTCGACATCGGGGGAGTTCGTAAGAACTTCGCCCACGGTCTTATTGCCCGACGTGATGATGTTGAACACGCCGGGAGGGAAGTCGGTGTGATCGTGGATCATGCGACCGAGAGCGAGCGCGCTCCACGGTGTATCGGGTGCAGCCTTGAGGATCACGGTGCAACCCGCGGCAAGTGCAGGAGCACATTTGGCGAAGGTGATCTGGTGGGGGTAGTTCCACGGCGTGATCGCGGCGACGACGCCGATCGGTTCTTTCTCAACCCAACGGTGAGCGGTTCCGGCCATGCCGGTGTGGACGCCAAGGTCATAGGACCATTCGAAGTTGTCGAGCATGTCGGCGTAGTACGTGAGGTACTCAAGCGGAGCCATGAGCTGAGGTCCGCCCATGAACATGCGCGGCGCACCGACCTCGGCAATCGTGAGTTCGGCGAGGGCATCGAAGTTGTCGATGAACGCCTGGTGGAGTTGACGAAGACAGCGCTGGCGAAGCTCGGTATTGGTCGACCAATCGGTGGTGTCGAAGGCACGACGAGCCGCAGCAATGGCCTTCTCGACATCTTCGGCCGATGCATCGGCGGCAACACCGATGATTTCCTCGGTGGCTGGATTGATGTTGGGGTAGGTCGCCCCTCCCGAGGCCTCGACGAGTTGACCATCGATAAGTAGACGTTCTTCGTGCCAAAGGTCGGCCATTTTTCATCCCCCACTGGGCCGGGCGAGGCCGGCGGCGTTTTTCGTGAATCTCGGTTCAATGTAGTTTACGCTCATTCCGCGGCGCCGATCTCGGGCGTTGAGCGCACCAAAACAGGGGGAACCATGGGCAACGAATCATTCCGCTACGACGGCAAACGAGTGCTTGTTGTCGGTGGGGCCACAGGAATGGGAGCCGCTGCCGCTCGCCAGGTTGCATCACTGGGTGCCGATGTCGTGGTGATGGATTACGTCCCTGTCGAGGGCTTCACTTCCATCGTGGTTGACCTTCGCGACAAGGATCAGATCGATGCCGCGATCGACCAGTGCGGTGGCACGGTTGATGCACTGTTCTCCTGCGCCGGCGTCGCCGATGGCACGCCTGGCATCGAGCGCATCAACTTCCTCGGCCATCGACACATGATCAATCGATTGTTCGAAAAGGGAATGCTCCCCAAGGGTTCATCGATCACCGCGATTTCTTCTTCAGCCGGTCTTGGTTGGTACAACAACCTCGACACCGTTCGCTCGTATGTCGATGGCACCGATTTCGACAGCGGAGTGGCGTGGATGGAAGCCAACCCCGGCAACAACCACTACATGTTCTCGAAGCAGGCGCTGTGTTACTACGTGGCGTTCAATGCCTATGAGTTTGGTAAGCGTGGCGTTCGCATCAACGCGATTTGCCCGGGGCCAACCGATACGCCGCTTGCTCGATCGAACGAAGATCTTTGGCTGTCATTCGGTCGCGATTTCCGCGACGAGATCGGTGTCGATGCTTCATCGCCCGAAGAGCAGGGCGATGTGATGGCGTTCCTTGGTAGTCACGCCGCGCGCTACATCAGTGGCCAAACGATCATCGTCGACGCCGGCCTCGATGGCGCTGGACTCACCGAGGCCTATCCATCGGCAACTCCAATCGTGAAGTTCCTCTACGGAATCAGCTGAAGGGGCACGAAATGACTGACATCTACTGGGATCCCTACGACACAGTGATCGATACCGATCCCTATCCGATCTGGAAGCGTCTTCGTGAAGAAGCGCCCGTGTATCGCAACGACAAGTTTGATTTTTGGGCACTCAGTCGCTTCGACGACATTGAAAAGGCTTCGAAAGACACCGCAACCTTTTCTTCGACGCACGGCACGGTTCTCGAAATGATGGGTCCGGGCATGATCGGCTCGAACCAAATGATCTTCATGGATCCGCCGGAACACACGATGTATCGCTCGCTCGTTTCACGTGCGTTTACGCCGCGCCGTATGGCGCTCCTCGACGATTACGTGCGTGATGTATGTGCGGAACTGCTCGACGGTCTCGCTGATCGCGACGAATTCGATTACGTCCAGGATTTTGCCGCTCAGGTCCCGTCGATGGTGATTTCTCGGCTCGTAGGTGTTCCCGAAAAGGAACGCGAAGAGCAGCGAGTCAACATCGACACGATGTTTCACATCGATCCCGAACAGGGAATGGTGAACGACATCGCGTTTATGGCCCGAATTCGTGTGCACGAATACCTCATGGATCTCGTGCAGCGTCACAAAAACAACCCCGATGACTTCGGTGACGACATGATCAAGGTCTTGATCAATGCCGAAATCACCGGCGACGATGGCGAACTTCGGTCACTCGACGACGATGAGCTCGTGCAGTTCACGCTTCTTCTGTATGTGGCCGGAACCGAAACAGTGATGCGGTTGCTCGGCAACGCTGCGGTCGTGCTCGCTGCGAACCCGGAACAACGCGCCGAACTGGTTGCCGATCCTTCGCTCATCCCGAATGCCATCGAAGAATTGCTTCGCTTCGAAGCACCGTCACCAGTGAATGGCCGATGGGTGCTGAAGGACGTTGAGGTCCAGGGAACGAAGATTCCCGCTGGCTCAAAGGTGCTTTTGCTCACCGGAAGTGCTGGCCGAGACAACGACGTCTTCCCCGATGCCGATCGGTTCGACATTCATCGAGACATCAAGAAGCACGTCACGTTTGGGTACGGCATTCACTTCTGTTTAGGTGCGTCGTTGGCTCGCACTGAAGGGCGCATCGCTCTTGAAGAGACGCTGAAGCGCTTCCCGGAATGGTCTGTGGTTCCGGGTAAGACCCATCGTCAGCACACCAGCACGGTGCGCGGGTACTCCGAGGTCGGAATCAGCGTTCGCTGAATCTCTAGCGGAACGTCTGGATCGGTAGATGGGTTGCCATCGCCGATCCGGGCGGTCCGAGCAATTGATGGGCTCGTAAGTTGCGCTTGTGGAACAGGACAAGAAGTTCCTCGTCGTAGGCGCCAGTGTCTGCATCGGCGAGCACAAATGATTCGAGCTCGGCTTCGCCGGTGAACCAGTCGGTTGGTCGATGGCCGAGAAGTTGATGAAGGTCATCGAGATCGTCGTTGCTGACCTGATCGCCAATTTCGACTGCGCGTGCTGCATGACGAGCTTCGCGGAACAACGCTCGTAAGCGGTACTTCAGAAATTCATCGTCGACCGCGTCTTCGCCGACAGAAAGTGATTTCAACACTGTCGCCATGTGTTCGACGGGTGTTGACGCGCGACCTTCGCGCACTTCTGGTTCAGGAACGGTCGGTAATTCCACTTGGAGAATTTCCGCGAGGGCTTCAGTAGCGAAGAGATTTGTTTCGTAACACCACTGCATGTTCGTCATGAGGTCGGTATCGACAGACGGTCGACGGACTGCTTGTCCGAGCGCGAGTTGGTTGGTGAGCGTGAATGCGAAGTGGTGGCGCATCAACGCGTCGAGGTCGATTTCGGTGCCCGAGAGTTCTTCGTAACGCGCATAGAGCGCAGGGAACTGTCCGTAACCGACGATCGTGTCGCGCATTCGCCAGGCTGCAAGATCCATCATTGGATCGCCGATGTGTCCGATCTCAAGATCGAGGACTGCGACAATTTTTCCGTTGGCATTGTGGAATTGTCCGGAATCCCAACAAATGACGGCTTCTCGACCCTTCGATTGTGGGGGATTGCGGCGCAACCATCCGAGACAGAACTCCATGAACGGATCGGGACCGTTCTTCGTGGAGCGGTACACCGATTCGTATTGCCGTACACCGAGAAGACCTGATTGTTCGGGAGTGTCTGCACGCATGATTCCGGCGGCAGCGAAGTGTTCGACATCGAGCGCGTGCATGCGGGCGAGGATCTGAAGGTAGTCATCGACTGCAGAAGTTCGATCAGCGTCGCTGGTGTTTTCGAAATGCTGTTGTCCCCCGACACGATCCATGACATAGGCCATCGGCTCGTCAATCCATCCGTGAACTGCCGGCGTCGGGATGCCGCGCTCGTGCAGCATCGCTTGCAGCGTCATCTCATGTCGCAATGGAAAGATCAGCGGCATATCGGTGCGATCGCCGCGCACCACGAGTGACTGTGTGGTTCCGTCGCGTTCAAGTTCGGCAAACCACACCGGCCGCCAACGAGGCTGCCGCCAAATCGACCGAACAGTTCCACCAAGATTCGTCTCAAGCCAGGCCTGCACCTGAGCAGTATCTTGTCGTGGTTGTTCGCTCATGGTCTCAGTCGGCGCCGAGGAATGGCGGGCGTTCGCCACCACCGTGCGCAGCGATTTCGGCGCCGGTGACATAGCCCGCCAAATCGCTGGCGAGGTACACCGCGATGTCGCCAACATCGGAGGGCATCGCGAATCGGCCCATGGGAATGCCTGATTCGATTCGTTCACGTTCGGCGCCTTCGCCGTAGAACAGCGCCGCCTGCTCGGTGAGGATCAGACCAACGGTGATCGTGTTGACCCGAACAGCGGGGGCCCACTCCATTGCGAGCGTGGTCGACAACTGGAGGAGTCCGGCTTTGGCGGCGCCATAGGCCGCGGTAGTGGGTGAGGGGCGAACGGCCACGACACTGCCGATGTTCACGATCGAGCCACCACCTTCCTGGTTCACCATGTGGTGATAGGCGCGCTGGGCGACGTAATACGGGGCGAGCAGATTGAGCTCGACGATGCGTTGGGTGAATTTGGGGGGAGCGTCGGCGGAATCGGCAGGGGGCGAACCGCCGGCGTTATTGACAACACAGTCGAGACGGCCGGCAATGGCGAAGGCTGCATCGACGGCGGCATAGGCGGCTTCTCCATCGCGCAGGTCCGCAGGAATGAAGTGCCAGTCGGCGGGTAGGGGATTTTCGGCCTCGCGGCGGGCGCAGACAATGACGGTGGCGCCGGCGTCGGCGAACCGCTGAGCGATGCCTCGGCCCACACCTTTGGTGCCGCCAGTGATGAGGACAGAACGTCCGGTGAGGTCGATTTCAAGCGCCATGGGCGAACCCTACAACGGGGTCCGGGGCGCCTCGCAGAAGGGTTCTCCCATCTGACGATTGGCAGGTCACCGACTAGCGTCGTCCCCCTATGGGTATCGAAGTCAGCATTGGCGCGGACGGCATTGCCGAGGTCGTGCAGAACTGTCCGCCGGTGAACGCACTTACGGTCGCTGAGTGGTTCCAACTCGGCGACGAGATCCGCCGCCTTGGCGCCGATCGCAGTGTCCGGGCCGTCATTCTCCGTTCGGAAGGACGCGGGTTTAACGCAGGCGTCGACATCAAGGAGATGCAGAACACTGAAGGTTTCGACGCTCTGATCGGTGCCAACAAGGGCTGCTATCACGCCTTCGCTGCGGTCTACGAGTGTGAGGTTCCTGTGGTCGCTGCGGTCGCAGGATTCTGCGTCGGTGGCGGCATTGGTTTGGTGGGGAATGCCGACGTCATCGTCGCTTCCGACGATGCGTTCTTTGGACTTCCCGAGGTCGACCGTGGCGCGCTCGGCGCGGCTACGCATCTCTCACGTCTCGTTCCACAACACAAAATGCGCGAGATGGTGTACACCTCGGCCAATGCAACAGCTCAGCAGTTGCATGCGTGGGGTTCGGTGTCACGCGTTGTTCCGCGAGACGAACTCATTGCAGCGGCTCGTGAAATCGCCGGCAACATTGCCGCCAAGTCACCCACAGTGATTCGTGCCGCGAAAGAAAGCCTCAACGGCATCGATCTTTGGGACGTCAAGAAGTCCTATCGGTTCGAGCAGGGCTTCACGTTCGAACTCAATCTGTCTGGTGTGTCCGATGAATTGCGCGACGACTTTGTCGCCGAAGGAAAGACTGCGGGCTCCAGCGGGGCAACCAAGTCTGAGAAGGGAAAGAAGTAAATGGCTGACAAGCGCATGACCGAAGATGAAGCGGTCGCAACGCTTTCTGATGGCATGACGATCGGTATCGGTGGCTGGGGTTCACGCCGCAAGCCGATGTCGCTGGTGCGGGCACTCCTTCGCACCGATCTCAAAGATCTCACAATCGTTTCCTACGGCGGTCCCGATGTTGGTCTGCTGTGTGCCGCCGGCAAGGTGAAGCGCCTCGTGTACGGATTCGTATCGCTCGATTCGATTGCGCTCGAACCACATTTCCGGGCTGCCCGCCAGAACGGCACCATTCCCGAGGTCGTGGAATACGACGAAGGCATGTTGCAGTGGGGTCTCTACGCCGCATCGCTTCGACTTCCATTCCTTCCGACACGCGCCGGTCTTGGTTCCGATGTTGTGAAGAACGATCCAAGCCTTCGCACGGTGAAGTCGCCCTATGCCGACGGTGAAGAACTGCTTGCGGTGCCAGCGCTCAATCTCGACGCGGCATTTGTGCATCTCAATCGTGCCGATGAACGTGGCAATGCGCAGTTCCTTGGCCCTGATTTGTACTTCGATGATCTGTTTTTGAATGCAGCTGCGGTCGGTCGTCGCTTCCTTTCGGTTGAGAAGATTGTTCCGACCGAAGAACTACTCAAGAACGGTTCCATTCACACGATGAAGATCAACCGCTCAATGGTCGACGGTGTGATCGAAGCCCCGAACGGTGCGCATTTCACGAACTGTCAGCCTGATTACGAGCGCGACGAAAAGTTCCAAAAGGAATACGCCGACGCTGCAAAGGATCCAGAAACATGGAAGGCCTTTGTTGAGACCTATCTTTCCGGCTCCGAAGCCGACTATCAGAAGGCGGTGGCAGCCCGATGAGCGATGCAACCCTTGGTGAAATTTGTGTCGTTGCTGTGGCCGACACGTTCCGTGGCGATGGTGAAATTTTCGCTTCCGGAATGGGCACCATTCCGATGCTTGGGGCACGTCTTGCCCGTGCAACCTTCGAACCTGACCTTCTCGTAAGCGATGGCGAAGCGTTCTTCGTTGCCAATGACCTTCCCGTTGGTGGCACCGACAAGCAGGTCGAAGGTTGGATTCCGTTCCGCTCGGTGTTCGACACGCTGTGGGGCGGTCGTCGCCATGTCGTGATGGGTGCCAGTCAGATCGACTCCTTCGGAAATCAGAACATCGCCAACATCGGCGACTGGAACAAGCCGAAGTCGCAGTTGCTCGGTGTTCGTGGAGCGCCTGGCAACACGGTGAATCACACCACTTCGTACTTCATTGGGAATCAGACCAATCGCGTCTTTGTCGAAAAGGTCGACACGGTGTCGGGCATTGGCTACGACCGTGCCGCCGAACTTGGCGAATGGGTGAAGGCGCATCACGAACTTCGTCGAGTAGTCACGAACCTCGCGGTGTACGACTTCAACACTCCCGATCACCGCATGCGCGTCGCGTCATTGCATCCGGGCGTTTCCATCGATGACGTCACCGCTGCTTGTTCGTTCGAACTCGTGATTCCTTCGGACATTCCGACGACACGTCTTCCGACCGACGAAGAACTTCGCGTGTTGCGAGAAGTTCTTGATCCCAAGTCGTTCCGCGACCGCGAACTTCCGGCGGCCTGATGCATCCCGCACTCACAACTCCGCTGCTTGATCTTCTCGGGTCGAAATATCCGATTGTCCAAACCGGTATGGGCTGGGTTGCGGGTCCGAAACTTGTGTCGGCAACCTCGAATGCGGGCGCATTTGGCATCATTGCTTCTGCGACGATGACCTACGACGAACTCGTTGGCGCAATCGCCGAAACGAAGAAGCGCACCACCGCTCCGTTTGGTGTGAACATGCGCGCCGATGCCGACGACATCATGGCGAGGCTCAAGCTTCTCGCCGCTGAAGGCATTCCAGTCGCTTCGTTTGCGCAAGCTCCGAAGAAAGACCTCATCGAGTGGTTGCACGATCACGGCATCAAAGTGATGCCATCGATTGGCGCAAAGCGTCACGCCGAAAAGGTCATGGAATGGGGAGTCGACGCGATCCTCGTTCAGGGTGGCGAAGGTGGTGGCCACACCGGTTCGGTACCAACCTCGCTCGTGCTTCCTGAAGTTGTCGATGTCGTTGGCGGTCGCGTTCCTGTCGTCGCCGCCGGTGGCTATTTCGACGGTCGCGGCCTCGTTGCAGCGCTTGCCTACGGTGCGAGCGGCATCGCGATGGGCACCCGTTTCCTGCTCACCTCCGATTCCGCTGTGCCGATGGAAGTCAAGAAGCAGTATCTGGGTACCGCCGTTACCGGCACTCTTGTCACCACGAAGATCGACGGCGCGCCACATCGCGTGATCCGCACCAAGTTGGTCGAGCAGATGGACAGCGCATCGGCGGTCACTGCAGTTCCTAAAGCAATTGCGAATGCATCGAAGTTCCGGAAGTACACCGGCCTGTCGTGGTTCAAGATGGCCAAAGAGGGACTCGCCATGAAAAAGCGCATGGATATGCCATGGGCCGAGGTCATCATGGCCGGCAATACGCCGATTCTCACCAAGGCCACGCTTGTTGACGGTGAACTCGATGCCGGCATCCTTCCGACCGGTCAGGTTGTCGGCGTGATCGACGATCTCCCGAGCGCTGCCGATGTCGTGACCCGCATCATCGCTGAAGCGGAAACGACGCTTGATCGCCTTGCTGGCCGTACCCCTGGTTCCTGAACACATTCTTCGGAGGATTCCATGACCACGATCATCGACGGACCAGACGCCGTTCGTGCCGCTGTAGGCACACACCTCGGTTACAGCGACTGGCTCGCAATCGAACAAGACCGCGTCAACATGTTTGCCGACGCAACCGGCGATCATCAGTGGATCCACGTCGATCCAGAACGCGCGAAAGACGGTCCATTTGGTGCCGCGATCGCGCACGGGTATCTCACAATGTCGCTCTCGAATTACTTCCTTCCTCAAATTGTTGAGGTGCAAGGATTTTCTGCCGGCATCAACTACGGCGTCGACAAAGTTCGATTCCCCTCGCCAGTGAAAGTGGGCGAGCGGGTGCGGGCCGGGGCCGAACTCATCGAAGTCACCGAAGTAAAAGGTGGCTTGCAGACACTGATGCGCATCACGATTGAAATCGATGGCAACGATCGTCCTGCATGTGTGATCGATGCCATTTCTCGTTGGCTCGTCTGATCAGCTCGTCGCGAGTCTGCGGCAACTCTCTTTAGGAGGACACCATGCCTAATCCGATCGGGCCGCTTACTGCGGGCGACGAATGGTTCCAGCATCAGATCGTTGACACTGTTGCTGTTGTCGGCACCAGCGATTTGGCCTGGACTGAAAAAGTCTGCGCGATGGCGATGGCCAAAGACGGAAGCCTCCAACTCGGCTTTGGTTTAGGGAAATACACCAACCGAAATGTGATGGACGCGTACAGCGGTGTCTCGCGAGGTCGCGAACAGCTCACTGTTCGGATGAGTCGCCGACTCTCCGATGCCCCCGAGCTTCTTGGTGGCGGTCCGATCCGCTACGAGATCGTTGAACCGTTGAAGAAGATTCGGTTTGTTCTCGAACCAAACGACACGCAACCCATTGCGTTCGATTGGCTCTTTGAAAGCATCATTCCGCCGATGGTCGAGGAGCGGACACATAACCGAGCGACATTCCGTGTCGCGTCGGAACTTGTGCGCTACCACCAGATCGGAACCTGCAGTGGTTGGGTTGAGGTCGACGGTGTTCGAACCGAAATGAATCCCGACACGTGGGTTTCGACTCGCGATCATTCATGGGGTGTTCGTTACGACGTAGGTGAACCCCCGACCGATATGGAACCGCAACGCGGTCTCGATGGTGGACAGTTCCAGTTCTTTTGGAGTCCGATCCTTATGGAACGACCCGACGGAAGTCACTACGGATTGTTCTTCAATGTTGCGAAGACCATGTTCCCCGGGTTCTTGCAAAAGAACGTCACTGCGATCATTGAAGAAACCGATGGCACGGTCACGCATATGGCCGATGTCGAACAGGACTTCACCTACAACCCCACGAACCGACGACTTGAAGGTGGCCAGATTCTCGCCACGATGAGCGATGGCTCCGCTCGCACGTTCCAGGTCGAGGTTCTTGGCGACACGGGATTCCATCTCGGCGCTGGTTTGTATTTCGGTTGGAACGGACATCACCACGGCGAATGGCGCGGCGAATTCAACCTCGAAGGTGAACGAATCGCCGATTGCACCGAGCCCGAAATCGCCCGCAAGCTTCATCAAATCCGTGACACCACGGTGCGAGTGACCGACCCCATCGGTGGTGGAGTCGGGTATGGAAACATGCAACCAATCGTTGTTGGTGCCTGGCCCGACCTCGGCCTCAGTGCCGAGTCGTCTTTCATGTGAGGAACTGATGCTGACCTATAGCGAAGGCGAACACTTTTCCGGAGTCGTGGGTCGGACCCTCGAAGATTCGGTTCAGGCCTACCCCGACGTTGTTCTTCCTCCCAAGGGAACGCCCAACGTTGTCTTCGTCGTGCTTGACGATGTTGGCTACGCGCAGATCGGTTGTTTCGGTTCCGATATCGAAACGCCGAACTTCGATCGTCTCGCTGCTGAAGGTTTGCGGTATCGCAGTTTCCACACGACCGCGATGTGCTCACCAACTCGTGCGTGTTTGTTGACCGGTCGCAATCAACACACCACCGGCATGGGCGGCATTGCCGATAACGCAACGGGCTTCCCCGGTTTCGATGGTCGCATTAACAAAGACACCGGATTCATATCCGAGGTGCTTCGTGACAATGGCTTCGCCACGATGGCAGTGGGGAAGTGGCATCTCGCCCCTCGTGAAGAAACCGATCTCGCGTCGTCACGTAAGCGCTGGCCTCTTGGCCGTGGTTTTGAGCGGTACTACGGCTTCATGGGTGCCGAAGCGAATCAGTACGCGCCAGATCTTGTTTCAGACAATCACTTTGTTGAGCAGCCATATGCGGCCGAAGACGGCTATCACCTGACCGAAGATCTTGCCGGTCGGGCCATCGAGTTCATCAACGACCTCCGTAACGTCACCGTCGATAAACCGTTCTTCTTGTACTTCGCTCCCGGCGCGTGTCACGCACCTCATCAGGCTCCGCGCGAGTACATCGATCGATATGCCGGCAAGTTCGATATGGGTTGGGATGAATGGCGTGCCGCAACCCATCAGCGGCAGCTCGACCTTGGCATCCTTCCTCCAGGCACGGAACTGACTCCTCGGCCGGAGTGGATTCAAGAGTGGGCCACGCTTCCAGAAGTTGAGAAGCGCGCCTATGCGCGAATGATGGAGGTCTACGCCGGCTTCCTCACTCATACTGATCATCACGTTGGGCGCGTCTTCGATCATCTCGAAAAGATTGGCGAGCTCGACAACACCATCGTTGTGGTCATGAGCGATAACGGTGCATCGCCCGAGGGCGATAAGCACGGCGCGTTCAATTCGGTCTCTTGGTACAACGGTGTTCCGCTCACTCTCGATGCGGTGCTTCCCAATGTCGATCTGTTGGGTTCGGCCGAATCCCATGGCCACTACCCCTACGGGTGGGCGCATGCCGGCAATACGCCGTTCCAGCGTTGGAAGCGCGAATGCCACGAAGGCGGCGTGGCTGATCCGCTCATCGTCCACTGGCCTGCGGGCACCAACGGTACGGGCGAGGTACGCACGCAGTATCTACATGTCATCGACATCATGCCGACGGTGCTCGATGCGCTTGGAATCGACATGCCTGCGGTGCTTGACGGTGTTCCGCAGAAACCCATCGAAGGCAAGAGCCTCCTTGAGTCATTCTCGGTGCCCACGACCTCACAGCAGCGAACGACGCAGTACTACGAACTGCTCGGTTGCCGCGCGATCTATCACGAAGGGTGGAAGGCGGTTGCCTATCACCCAATGAAGGGACAGTTGTATGTCCCGGGAATCGATCCCGATATTGCCTTCGACGATGATCGCTGGGAGCTGTACCACGTGGCCGAGGATTTCTCCGAGAGCCACGACCTCGCTGCGACCCATCCGCAGAAGTTGCGCGAAATGGTCGATCGCTGGTGGGCAGAAGCAGGAGCGCATGGCGCCCTTCCATTGCACTCAAGCCGACCAGTGCAGGTGGAACGTCCTGCGCACTATGCGCTTCGTGAGCGCTACATCTATCGCCCAGGTGCACCAGTTGCGACGCCTGCAGCCGTCGATGTTCGTCATCGGCCTTCGCTGACGGTTGTCGATGTTGACTACAACGCCGACGACGAAGGTGTGTTAGTTGCCCACGGTGGTCGCTTCGGCGGCTACGCGCTGTACATGCAAGACAATGCGCTGCATTACGTTCACAACTTCTTGGGTGCGCAACGTTTCCGCGTGTCCTCACCGCCGCTACCCGAGGGTCATCACACACTCGGTTATTCGTTTACGCCAACCGGACAATTCGCCGGAACGGTTGACCTCCTTGTCGATGGCGAGGTTGTTGCCACCGGAGAGATTCCACAGACGACGATTTACTCGTACCACTTGTTTGGCGAGTATTTCTGCATCGGCTTCGACGACGGCACGCCTGTCGACAACACCTACTTTGCTCCATTCCACTTCACTGGTCACTTGGAATCAGTCGTTGTCGACGTGTCCGGAGCGCCATTCCGCGAT
>JALQSZ010000069.1 GCA_023264135.1 Acidimicrobiales bacterium | reverse complement strand
CTGAGAGGGAACGACAATGCGCAGTACTGGTGGGCGGAAGTTTGCGACCGCGGGAATAGCGCTTCTCTCTCTGATGGCATTTGCTTCGGCCTGTTCATCAAAGAATTCCTAATCAACGACAACGACACTTGGTGCAACGACAACGTCGCGCGCGGTCCCAAATACGCCCGTGTCGGTGCCGGCCTGGACACCACCGGTGCAGGCAACCGACCTCATGGCCGATGCTTCAACGCCCACCGTGGTGTCGTATGGATCAGACCCCAACCAGAACCTTGAGGTGTTTCAGTCTTCTGGCGATCCACAAGGAACCATCGTCTACATCCACGGTGGTGCTTGGTACGGCGGGTCAATGCAGCAAAACACTTCGGCGGTGATTCAGGCCCAGGAAGAGCAAGAACGCGCTGCTGAGTTTGCGCAAATTTCAAACGAGGCCGCGACGGGGATCCTCAATGAGTTGAAGCCGCGGCTCGCTCAAGGATGGGACATCGTTTCGATCGATTATCGATTGGCCACCGATGAAGCGGGACCAGGAATTCGCGCAACGCAGATCATGAACGATGTTGATCACGCAATTCGCTACATCATTGCCAACGCGAAGCAGCTCAATCTTGATATGACGTCGTTCGTTCTTTCGGGTGGATCCGCCGGTGGACACCTTGCGTTGATGGAAGCGCTCACTGCGTCGTCAGGACAATTCATTGATCCTTCGCTTCCGTCCGCGCTGAAGAACGTAAAGGTCGCCTTCGACGGGATTATCGCAATGGTTGCTCCGAGTGATTTGTCGACGGTGTGGCAAACAGGAGGAATCGGGACTGTTGGAACTGACGCGGTGTTGGGTTGCGCACAGGAGAGCCCCGCTGTGATTGCCGGCATGCCGAGTTGTGATCCATCGATCGTGGCAACGTTCTCGCCGATTACGTACACAAAGGCGGCGGCTTCTGCCGGAACGATTCTTCCTCCCGCCTATTTCGCGTACGGCGGTCAGGACACGCTCGTGCTGATTTCCACTCAAGGGCAGCCGGAAATTGCGCAGTGGACACTCGCTGCTGGTCCAAATCAGACCTGGTTCGACCTTCCGCCATTGGGCACGCACAACATCGACGACAACGTCAATGATCTGGCGCTCGACAACTGGTTGGCGAACGTGAGCGCCAACACCTGGTCGGGAAGCTCAGCACAAACGCCTACGAGTTAGCCGCCGACGGCGCAGTGTGGAGGCAGGTGGGCGCGTCGCCTAGCCTCTTCGTTCCCGCCCGGGTAGCTCAGTTGGCAGAGCACCTGTCTTGTAAACAGGTTGTCGAGGGTTCGATTCCCTCCTCGGGCTCCACTTCGCAACTGCTCCGCCGCAAGAACGATGTCCTACCATCGACAGAATGGTGGGGAGCGAAAACGACGTTGAGGCACGCTTCCTCCGTTGGTTTGTTCTTGGAGTTTCGGTCGCTCTTGTGGCGGCGCGTCCGTTTACGTTTCCTGGTGTCGGGCTTGATCCCAGTTGGAAGACTGGTCTTCTGCTGGCGCGAGTGAACGACATCAAGTGGGGCACGTCGCTTGACTACACCTATGGACCGTGGGGTTGGCTTTCTGTCGACACGGTGATCGATCGATCGCTTTTGGCCATGTCGATACTTTTCATGATTGGCGTGAGCGCGTTGGTTGTCGCGGTCTCGTGGAAATTGCTTCGTGCCTCATTTTCGGAACGGGCGTCGTTGGCCATCGTGCTTCTCGTCGTTGTTCCGGTGTTTTCGCAAGTGGGAATTCCTGATGTCTTCCTCGCTGGAATCTTTGGAGCGTTGCTCATACTCGTGCAGCGCGCCCAGAGCGGTTGCAGCGAGACGTGGAAGACCATCCTCCCGGTCACCTTCGTTGTTGCACTCGCGTTGCAGGTCAAGTTTTCTGGTGGCCTCTTTGCGTTCATGGGACTCGTGGTCGTTTGCGCGCTTTGGTGGCGAACGCTCAAGACGGTTGCGCTTGTTCTTGGTTCCTTTGTGGCGTGGTTTCTTCTTCTGTGGCTGATTTCCGAACGATCGTTCAGCGGCTTGCCCGATTGGGTGAGGCGTTCAATTGCGATCGGCGGCAGTTATGCCGAGGTCCAATCGGTGAGTATCGGTCAGCCGCTGTTCCTCGTGCTGTTCGCCGTCTTTGCCATCGCCATTGTTGTCTTGTTGGTTCGCAGACTTCGTGTCGTTCCCTCCACTCGCACAGTCAATGTCGTTTCGGCGGCACTCGTTGCCGTGATGCTCTATGCGGGATTGAAGACAGGATTCATTCGTGAAGGAAATGCCCGAGTCTTTGAAGCAGTTTCTCTACTAATCCCGGTGTGGATCTGGGTTGCAGAGCCGATCCGACTGTCGTTGCGCCGGTTCGCCCTTTTGCTTCTTCCTGTGGTCCTCGGAATCGGGATTCTGGTTGGCGAGCGACCCGAATCCGGCAGTCTCACTGGCCTCTACAACTGGCCGCAGCAAGCATCGGTATGGGTTGAGGATGCGAATCTCTTCACGTCGAATGTGCTGTTCAATCGCAAAGCTGATGCTGCCCGCGACGCGGCCCAAAGTTTTTATGGCCTGAGCAGCGACATGGTCGATTCGTTACGACAGTCACCAGCGCAGATCGATCCCTTCGATACCTCGTTGATCTGGGCCTATGGCTTGCCGTGGCGCCCTATGCCGATTTTTCAGACATACATGAATTTCACGCCGAGTCTTGATCAAGCGACGACCGACGCGCTCGAGGCGCGATCCTCGAACGACACGATCCTCATTGACACAAGTTGGGTCGGCAACCTTGATTACCGACTCTCGCTTTGGACATCACCGAAGTATCAACTCGCGCTCACGTGTTCATGGGAGTTGATTCATCGCGATGGTCGCTGGGAGCAGTGGGCAAAGAGCGTCAAGGGCGATCGCTGCGGAACTCCCGTGACGATCTCGTCGGAATCGGTTTCGGCGCAGCAGGTTTTGCCAATTCCTCAGGCCGAAGACGGCTCCTTTGTTGTTGCGACCTACGCACGGAACTCGTCAATCGGCGACGTGGTGTCGAGCGCGTTCGCTCTTCTGTACAAGCCGCTCAACATCTTCACGGTTCGACTTGGCGAAACGGTCTATCGCCAACCGCGAACCTTCAGTGGTTCGCCGCTGATCGTGAGTTGTCCGCCAGCGTCGGTCGAAACGAAGCGGTACGAAGCGGTGTGCCCCTCGCCGGAGACGATCGAATTTTCTGAATCCGGCACCGTCACGTTCGAACGAATTCCGATTCGAAGTTGATGGTCGGAGTTACCAGCGAATGACGTCGCTCGATGCAAGAGCGTTGATGTCGTCTTCGCTTACACCGAACTCGGCGAGAACCGATTGTGTATCGCAACCGGGATACGCGTAGGTCGGACGCAAACCGCCAGGAGTTCGACTCAAGCGCGGCGCGGGCAGCAACTGCGGCACAGATCCTTCGACAGGAACGAAGTTTCCGCGCGCAACGTTGTGAGGGTGCTGCTCGGCTTCGGCGAACGAGAGCACCGGCGCGTAACACACGTCGGTTCCTTCAAGGAGCGCTGACCATTCGTCGCGCGTCTTGGTACGAAATACTTCGGCAAAACGAGCGCGAATCTCGGGCCAACCGTTCATGTCGTTTTGGTCGGGGAGTGACGCAGGATCGATCTCGAGTTTCTCGAGAAGTTGCGCGTAGAACTTCGCTTCAATGGGCGCAACAGTGACGTGCTTGCCGTCCGCGGTTTCGTAAACGTTATAGAACGGGGCGCCACCGTCGAACAGGTTGGTTCCGACAGGGCCGGTGTGAAATCCAGTTCGCGTCATTCCGTAGAACACCTGGAAGATCGACATCACGCCGTCGACCATTGCGGCATCAATCACTTGACCTTTGCCCGAACGCTGCGCTTCGAACAGTGCGCACACCACACCAAATGCGAGATGCAACCCACCGCCGGCGAAATCGCCGAAGACCTGCAGCATGGGAATCGGCGGCATGCCTTCGGATCCGATGGAACCAATGGCGCCAGTCATGGCCTCGTAATTCAGCGAATGGCCGGCGGTATGCGAGAGCGGACCTTCTTGGCCCCAGCCCGTGAGGCGGCCGTACACGAGCTTTGGATTCCGAGCCATGAGGTCGTCTGGACCAATGCCGAGTCGTTCACAAACTCCTGGTCGGAAAGCTTCACAAAAAACATCGGCCTTCTCGACAAGGTTCTTGAGGAGCTCGATGCCATCAGGTGATTTCAAGTCGATCGCAATCGAACGACGACCCCGGTCGAATTCGCTGTGACGCTCGGTGGGCTTGTCGCCGGCGGGAACTTCGTGCAGTGGATGCACGCGAATGATGTCGGCACCCATGTCGGCGAGTTTGAGAGTGCCGTACGGCAACGCCCCAAGCCCCGCGAGTTCGATGATTGTGACGCCTTCGAGTGGTCCCATGACTCCCCCTTAATGAGCGTGAGTGACCCTACCGGTTGCGAGAAATGCCCGGTCAGACGCGTGCACCGCTTGTCAACCGAGAAATGCCGCCGAGGGTGCTTGCATCAGAGCGATTCGCCGACGAACATCAGCGCCGATGGAACTCACAGAACGCGACAGGGCAATCCTCGATTTCGAGCGCAGCTGGTGGCACGAAACCGGACCCAAAGAGACGCTCATTCAAGAGCGCTTTGAGTTGTCGGCCAGTCGCTATTACGAGATCCTCGGTCAACTTCTTGAAAGCCCCGAGGCCTACGAGTACGACCCGCTCGGCGTGCGTCGACTCCGTCGTCTTCGTGATCGTCGTCGTCGGGCCCGTCAAGAAACTGCACAGCAGCAGGCCAGCGAACCCCCAGGTTCCTGACCATGACCACCGACGCCGCCCCCGACGATCAGGACTCTGGTCGTGGAACGCGGACCGGTGTCATCATCGTCGTTGTTGCCGTCATCATCGGCCTCATTCTTCTGACGAAGGGCTACGGCTCGAGTCAATCTGAAGTTTCGACGGCAAGCGGGAGTTCTTCGAAGACCTCCGTTGTCGTTTCCACGACAACGACCTTGGTCGGAAATGCTCCAGCAAGTGTCAAAGTAAAAGTCGTAAACGCGACCAATGTGCAGGGTCTTGCGACGAAGACTCGTGACCGACTCCAAACCGTTGGCTACACGCAGGTTGCCGTTGGTGATTCACCAAAACCGCAGGAAAAGACAACGGTGTATTACACCGCTGGTTCTGAGGCCGATGGTCAAGCGGTGGCAAAAGCGCTTGGGCTCAATGCCGACCAAGTGATGCAGATGCCCGATCCCGCGCCCGCAGAGCTTGCCGGTGCGACCGTTCTCGTGATGGCTGGTCTTGATCTGAGTTGATCAAAGCTGCAGCGATCGTCAGTTCAACGAGATCTGATCGAGTGTTTCGCCAGTTCGTGCGACTGCAGTCATTGTGAGCGTTGACGATGTTGCTTCAATGCCAAGGAAATGATGGCGCTGGGCCGAAGCTTGCAACGGCGGTGTCGACGTGCATCCAGTGATCGCGTAGGTCGGCATGCCACCACCTCCAGTGACGACGAAGGTCGTGTTGGCCTGTTGGAAGCGCTGGTAGTTGTGGTCGTGACCAGTGATGACGAGATCGACGTTGTGCGCCGTGAGCACTGGTAGCCAAGCATCGATCACTGCTTGTGTGTTTCCGTGTGAGCTGCAGGACCACACCGGATGATGAAACATCACAATGCGCCAACGCGGTGTACCGCTTGACAACTTTGTTTCAAGCCACGCGGTTTGCGATGCAGAGACATCGTTGGAATCGAGAACGAGAAGTTGCATCGTCACATCGCCATTGGTGATGAGTTTCTCGTAGGAACGTCCAGGCATGGAGATGTAGGACATCAAGTCGTTGCCGTTGTTCCACATCACATCGTGGTTGCCGAGTGCCGCCCAGAACGGCAGTGACGCGCGCAGCGTTGCATACGGTGCATCGATGGTCGCGGCGAAACGAGAAGGTGCACCATCGGGGTACACGATGTCGCCGGCTTCAAGGAGCGCGTCAACATGATGGGTACCCGCCCAGTTCTGCATCTGTTGCGCGACTTGCGTTTGGGTGATGTCACCTGAACCAGCGTCGCCGAATGCGAGCAAGCCGACGCTTGAAGGCGCAGGAGACGGTGAAGCAATGGTCGTTGTTGTGGTTGTTGGTTGTGTTGTCGTTGTTGTGGTCGATGTCGGCGCGACAGACGTACTGGTTGTTGTGCTGGTTGATGTCGTGGTTGCTGGTCGTGTGGTTGTCGGAGCAACCGTGGTTGGTGCGGGAGCCGGCGCTGGATCGGGAGCCGGAAGCAGAGAGCAGCTGGTCAGCACGGCGAAGGAAAGCGCCAATGCTGCAACGAGGGATCGACGAGAGGTCATGACTTCGTGACCGCATAGAAGCCTGCGATCGTTACAAGGCCTGCGGATCCTGCTTCACTTGAGGAATGCGGGTGGTCGTGGCTCCAGACAAGTTCAAAGGCACAGCAAGTGCCACGGTTCTTGCCGCTGCCATTGGGTCGGCGCTTCAAGGCGCCGGTCACGAGGTCGTGGTCCGTCCGATGGCCGATGGAGGCGAGGGCTTTCTCGAGGTGCTGGGAGGGCCGAATCGCACCACGATCGTGACCGGTCCACTGGGCGAACCGGTGGAAGCCGGATGGCGATTGGCCAAAGGCACTGCCGTGATCGAAATGGCTGCCGCTGCAGGGTTGGTTCTTGCTGGTGGTCCCGACGAGAACGACGCAATCGAAGCAACGACGCGCGGAGTCGGTGAGTTGCTGATGAGCGCAGTTGAAGCTGGCGCGCGTCGCATCGTTGTTGGTGTCGGTGGATCGGCGACGACCGACGGAGGGCTTGGCGCATTGAAAGCGATGCACCCAACACAAAAGTTTCGGGGCATCGATCTTTCTGTTGCGTGCGATGTGCGAACAACGTTTGTTGATGCCGCTGAAGTTTTCTCGCCTCAAAAAGGCGCATCACCTTCGCAGGTTGCGCTGCTTCGCCGTCGGCTTGAGCGACTTGCGCAGGTCTACAAAATGGAATCGGGCGTCGATGTCACCGAGGTCGAAGGTGCAGGCGCAGCTGGTGGACTCGCCGGAGGGTTGCTCACCGTCGGTGCGAAACTCGTGAGCGGATTCGATTTCGTTGCCGACGAAGTGGGGCTCGATGAATTGATCGAGGGCGCTGATCTCGTGATCACCGGCGAAGGATTTCTTGATGAGGAATCCTTCGATGGAAAAGTTGTTGGTGGAGTCGCAGCGCTCTGCGAAGAACTCGATGTTCCGTGTCTCGCGATTGTTGGTGAGGTGATCGAACCGCTCCCAACGTTCCCATCAGGATTTTCGGTGGTGTCGCTGGTTGAGCGCTTTGGCATCGATCGCTCAATGGAAGATCCGCTTGATTGCGCGATTGAAGTCGTCCTCGAATTTGTCGAGCACTAACTACGCAGTAGTTAGAACTTCGCGATCACGTCGTCGGCAAATTTGCCCATCGCTTCGGGCAACTTTTTGGGATGCATCGCCAACGGCGGGACAAGCATTCGTGTCACGCCGAAATCGGCGAGCATCTTGATTGTCTCGGCAGTGGGTGCACCGCCAGTCGTGATTTCAATCGAGATCGGAAGAGCGTCGTGTAGGGAA
>JALQSZ010000068.1 GCA_023264135.1 Acidimicrobiales bacterium | reverse complement strand
GCATGGCGAGCTGCGGTCCGATGCTCTCGCTCGGCCAAGGGCGTTTCCGAGACCAGAGAGCGAAGGCGAGCATCGTTGGCTTCATCGGCGAAATGAGCCAACTGCTCCTCGGCGATCGCGAGGTCTCGACGCAGGTCGCGCAGTTGTCCCCCGATGTCTGTGAGCCGCCGCTCCAAAGTCGCCCTGGTCATGGCGGCGAAGTGTAGGACCGGCCTCACCACGACACTCAAGCGCCCCATCGGCGAGTGGGAAGAGCAGCCTCCCCCTAGTTGGTAGCGTGGCGGCCGCACCACTGCGACGGTGCTGGAATTGGCATACAGGGCGGGCTCAAACCCCGCTGCCCTTCGGGGCTTGAGGGTTCGAGTCCCTCCCGTCGCACGAACACCGCCCCGGCGTCAGTTGCCGAGGAAGAATGAAACCGAAGTGACCGCCTCCGGGTCAGAGCAATGGTCAACACACCAACGCCACTCACCCACGAGCGAAAGCCGCCACCGACACGATGATCGTCTTCACTTTCCCCGGCCAGGGATCACAGAAACCGGGCATGGGAGACGCGTGGCGAGACCACCCGTCATGGGAACTCGTTGCGGAAGCATCCAGCGTCTTAGGCCGCGACCTCGAACACCTTCTTCTCCATACCGAGGCTGAGGAACTCACTCGCACCGACAACGCGCAATTGTCGACCTTCCTCACAAGTTTGATCGTGCTCGACGCGGTGGAACGACTTGGTGTCGAGCCCGCTGCGGCGGCAGGCCACAGCCTTGGTGAGTACACGGCGCTTGTCGCATCGGGTGCGCTTGCCTTCGATGAAGGTCTCGCACTAGTCGCCGAACGCGGCGCAGCGATGCTCGAAGCGACCACATCGCGAGTCGGAACGATGGCTGCCGTACTTGGCCTCGACGATGACGATGTCGAAGTTGCCTGCGCTCGAGTCGATGGCGACGTGTGGGTGGCGAATTACAACGCTCCTGGTCAAGTTGTCATCGCCGGAGATCCCGACGCGCTTGCACGTGCATCGGAGATCGCAAAAGAGATCGGCGCAAAGAAGGTCATGTCGATGGCGGTGAGCGGCGCGTTCCACACCCCGTTCATGGCACCAGCACGCGACCGATTGCGCAGTGCGATCAACGCAGCCGATCTGCGAGAAGCCGATCTTCCGGTGTACGCCAACGTTGATGCTCGCGCTCACACCGGCGCCGAATGGACCGACCTTCTCAATGCGCAGTTGTGCAGTCCGGTTCGCTGGCGCCAGACGCTGCACAATCTCGGTGAAGCCGGCGCAACGGTGTTTGTTGAACTTGGCCCGGGCAATGTGCTCACCGGAATGGCTAAGCGCACCGTTGCCGACGCCAAGACCCTTTCGGTCTCGACTCCCGATGATCTCGACAAGCTCCTCACAGCACTCGCAGCACCGGTCGAAACCGTTGAGGTGCACGAGGGCGAGCACCTCTTTGCCACCGAGCGAATGGTGGTGAGCCCTGCCGCCGGAGTCTTTGCCCCTGCGCCCGATTTGGCTCCCGGCTTTGTCCTCACTCCCGGCACCGTTCTAGGTATGGTCGGCGAACAAGAAGTGCGTTCTCCCTTTGCAGGAATCCTGGTGGGTGTTCTTGCAGTCGAAGGCGAACGAGTTACCACGAGTCAACCCATCGCCTGGTTACGCACCGCGTGATCGCTCACTCCCCGAGGAACCGATGACCACTTCAACTGCGCTCGGCGCAACGATCACCGGTTGGGGAACTGCACTTCCCGACATTGTCGTCACCAACGCCGACTTTGAAGCTCGGCTCGACACGACCGATGAATGGATTACCGAACGCACTGGCATTCGTGAACGTCGCCATGGCGGCACCACCGCAAGCCTTGCTGTCGAAGCCGGTCGCAAAGCACTCGAGATGGCCGGACTCACTGGCGCCGATATCGATTTCATTCTCCTCGCGACAACGACTCCCGATTATCAGATCCCGTCGACCGCTTCGCAGGTGCAAGAAGAACTCGAAATCAATGGCGGCGCATGCGATATCAACGCCGCGTGTTCGGGCTTCGTCTATGGACTCGTTCAAGCCCACGGCCTCATTGCGATGGGCCTGAAGCGCATTCTTCTCGTTGGTGCCGAAACCTTGGCGAAGGTCACCGACCAAGAAGATCGCAACACCGCAATCCTCTTCGGCAACGGTGCTGGTGCCGTTGTACTTGAAGCAGTTGAAGGACAAGGACAACTTCTTTCCTTCGACCTCGGCTCCGATGGCACCGCTCGCGAACTTCTCGATGCGCCAATTGGCGGTTACATCAACATGGTCGGCAAGGAAGTGTTCCGGAAAGCGGTCACGGTCATGGTGGATTCCGCTCGCACATCGCTTTCCGACGCACACCTCACGTCCGATGATCTTGCGCTCGTCGTTCCGCATCAGGCCAACATTCGAATTATCGAAGCTGCGTGCTCGCGCCTCGACGTTCCTATGGATCGTGTTGCCGTCGTTCTCGACCGCACTGGCAATACGTCTTCGGCCTCCATTCCGCTTGCACTTGTTGATGCGATCGAACACGGACGCGTCAAACGAGACGACAACGTGCTGCTTGTTGGCTTCGGTGCAGGAATGAGTTGGGCAAGCGCAATTATTCGCTGGACCGGTCGCCTTCCGGAGGAAAACGCATGAGCAGAGTGGTGCTGGTTACTGGTGGAAATCGAGGCATCGGCCTCGCATGCGCAAAGACGTTTGCTGCCGCCGGTTACAGGGTTGCGATCACTCACCGAAGCGCAGCTCCAGAAGATGCCGCCGACCTTCTCTGTGTGCAGTGCGATGTCACCGACACCGAACAGGTCGAAGCGGCGTTCACTGAGATCGAAGAGAAGCTCGGACCAGTGGAAATTCTTGTTTCGAATGCCGGCATGACGATCGACAAACTCGTCTTGCGCATGACCGACGACGACTTCTCCGATGTCATTGACGCCAATCTCGTTGGCGGGTTTCGCGCCGCTCGCCGCGCCGTCCCAAAGATGATGCGCGCCCGTTGGGGTCGCATCATCTTCATTGGCTCGGTCGTTGGCTCTATCGGCCAAGCCGGTCAAGCCAATTACGCCGCTTCGAAAGCAGGGCTCATCGGTCTTGCCCGTTCGCTCGCCCGCGAATTCGCATCCCGTGGAGTCACCGTGAACGTGGTTGCACCCGGCCCTGTTGCCACCGACATGTTCGCCGCCGTCGACGATGCCATGCGCGACTCGATTACGAGCGCCGTGCCTCTCGGCCGCATGGGTCAACCAGATGAAATCGCCGCCGCGGTTTCGTTCCTCGCCTCCGATGCTGCCGGGTACATCACCGGTGCCGTGCTGCCTGTCGATGGCGGCCTCGGAATGGGCGGATAACCACACCTGCAGCACCAAAACCACTGCGACCCCCGACTAGGTTTGTCGCACCGATTACCAAGGAGCCCCGATGAGTGACGATTTCGAAAAGTTCAAGGCCTGCGCCGTTGAGATCCTCGCCGTCTCACCCGACCAGGTGACGATGGAAGCCAAGTTCGCCGACGATCTCGATGCCGACAGCCTCGACCTCGTAGAACTGGTCATGAAGCTTGAAGAAGAGTTCGACGTTTCCGTCGACGAATCCGAGCTTGAGAACATCACCACCGTCGGTGAGGCCTACGAATTGGTGATGTCGAAGCGGTGAGCACCAAACGTCGGGTTGCGATTACAGGCGTCGGCGTCGTCAGCCCTTGTGGCATCGGCACCGAGGCGTACTGGAACGGATTGTTGTCGGCCGCGCCCGAAGGTCTGCGACGCATCGAGAACTTTGATCCGGAACCGTATTTTGCAAACCCGAAAGAAGCGCGTCGCACCGACCGCTTCGCTCAGTTCGCGTTGGCCGCTGCCGACGAAGCACTGACAATGTCCGGCGATGTCGGCGGCGATCCCACTCGCAAGGGTGTCTGGATCGGCACCGGCATCGGCGGACTCACCACACTTGAAGAACAGGTACTTGTCAACGAGCACAAGGGCGCTCGCCGCGTGAGCCCATTCATGGTTCCCATGCTCATGGCGAATGCCGCATCGGCCGCGATCTCAATGAAGTACGGCTGGCAAGGCCCCTGCGAAAACACGTGCACCGCGTGCGCTGCAGGCACCCAGTCAATCGGCAACGCCTACCGGCTCATCGTGTCGGGTCTTTGCGATGCCATGATCTCCGGTTCTTCTGAATCGGTCATGACACCAACCTGCATCGCTGGCTTCACCAACATGACCGCGATGTCTTCCGACAACGTGTCCCGCCCGTTCGATCGCGACCGCAACGGCTTCGTGCTCGCCGAGGGTTCTGGCGTCCTCGTGCTCGAGGAATTGGAATCGGCGAAGGCACGTGGCGCAACGATCCTCGCCGAACTCATGGGCGCTGCCTCGAACGCGGATGCGTATCACATCACTGCTCCGTCACCCGGTGGCGTTGGAGCAATCAATTGCATGCGCACGGCGATCGCCGACGCTGGTCTCGTTCCTGCCGATGTCACCTACGTCAACGCCCACGGCACCTCAACACCACTCAATGACGCGGCCGAAGCTGCGGCCATTGCCGAGGTCTTCGGCGATACGCCACCTGCAGTGACCTCGTTCAAGGGCGTCACTGGTCATGCACTTGGCGGTGCTGGTTCGCTTGAAGCCGTTGGCATCGTGCTCGGCATGCAGAAGGGCGCAATTCCGCCAACCGCAGGTTTCGAGAACGTCGATCCCGAGATGGCACCGATCGACCTCGTCGTTGGTAGCGCTCGCGAATGGACACCCGCTCCCGTGCTTTCCAACAGCTTCGGTTTCGGCGGACACAACGGCTGCATCGTGATCGGCCCACCGCCGGCCTGAGCCGTTTCAGTCGAGACATCCCTCTCGACGCAATAACCATTCTTTGGCAGCAACTCCCCCGCCAAACTGTCCGACGCCACCTCCGCTCGGCAGCACGCGGTGACACGGAACGATGATGGCAATCGGATTCGTTGCCATCGTGCTGCCCACTGCCCGCGCCGCGTTTGGTCGACCAGCGTTTGCCGCAAGTTCTCCATAGGTCACGGTTGTTCCAAACGGCACCGTTTCGAGAGCGTCGAGCACTTCACCGCGAAAGCCTTTTCGCGATCGGCGATCCAACGGCACATCGAACGTTGTTCGACGGCCGTCGAAGTATTCACTCAATTGACGCTGCGCTTCATCGAGAGACGCGAGTGCAGCGTCGCTGTTGTCGGACACATCAACTCGTGGGGTACGACCAAACCAGATCTCGCTCACACCGAGTTCCGACGCGGTCAGAATCAACGGCCCGAACGGTGCATCGAAAACCCGAGTCGCCATGAGCTATGCGTCGGCGAAGACGAAGAGCAGTTCGGTTTCCGCTGCGGTTTCGCCGCTCACGTGGGCACGACCTGAGCCTTTGCCTGCACGTGCCGACATCCGACCCAGCGTGACTTCAAGTTCCAGAACGTCGCCAGGCACGACCTGACGACGGAATCGAGACTTCTCAACACCGCCGAACAACGGCAACTTGCCGGCGAACGCCGGATCACTCAGCACTGCGTATGCACCGAGTTGCGCAATGGCTTCAAGCATCAGGACACCCGGCAACGTTGGTCGACCAGGAAAGTGTCCTGGGAAGAACCATTCATCGCCAGTGATTCGCCACAGGCCCGTAGCTGACGAACCGATCTCGAGTTGGGTGACTTCGTCGAGAAGAAGAAACGGTGGCCGATGCGGAAGAACATCGGCGGGAGCGGGAAAGCTCACTTGCCGAGCGCCTTCAAGAGATTGGCTGGCGTGTCCTTCGGGCTGACCTTGTACCAGGCCTCTTCGATCTTGCCCTTTTCGTCGATCAAGAACGCGGAGCGAACAATGCCCATGTACTTCTTGCCGTACATCGACTTCTCGCCCCACACGCCGTACTTTTCGGCGACCACGTGTTCGGGATCAGACAACAGCGTGAAACCAAGGTTGTATTTGTCGTCGAACTTGGCGAGCTTGGCCGGAAGGTCTGGACTAATTCCGATGATGACGGTGTCGCCGATCTTCTTTGCGATATCGCGAAGACCACAGCTCTGCGTGGTGCAACCGGGAGTGTCGGCCTTTGGGTAGAAGTAGACGAGCACCTTGGTGCCAGCGAATCCCGAAAGCTTCACCTTGGTATCAGTTTGATCGGCGAGCGTGAACGCGGGTGCTTTCGCACCGGCTGCGAGTTGTGTAGTGGCCATTCCCTGAAACTAGTAGGCGAAGAGAACTGGCACGCCGCTCGAATCAAAAGTGAGTGCGTCGCGGCAAAACGAAAGAAGGGGAGCACTCTCGTGCTCCCCTTCGATCAGAACTGCGTTGTGAAACTCAGGCGCCCTTTGCGGAAGCCTTGAGCTTGGCGCCGGCCGACACCTTGGCGGCGTTGGTGGCGGGAACGTTGATGGTCTCGCCGGTCTGCGGGTTGCGAGCGGTACGAGCCTTGCGGTGGGTCTGCTCGAAGCTGATGAAGCCCGGGAGCGTCAGCTTTTCCTGGCCCTTGGCAACAATCTCGTGGGCGATGTCTTCAAACGACTTGAGAGTCTTCTCCACGTCGGCCTTGGTCTGGCCCGTCCGGTTCGAGATCTCGGCGATGAGTTCGCTCTTGGTCATGACTTCCTCCTGTTGGCCCAGCCCTGCGGCCCGGCACGGGTTGGCTTCCGGGTCGGCCCCCGGTCACCTTCGAACTCGGGCAGGACCGCCCGATGGGACTCAAGCATTGCGGCAGTTGCGGCCGAAATGGTGGATGGCAGCGGATTTTTCTGCATAAGCATGCATCAGGCTGTATCCATGCTGGTCAGGGGCGAAAAGGAGACGTGCGTCACTCCGGCGCATTCATCATGAAGCGGGCCGAATGAGCGAAATAGCCCAGCATTCGAGCCTCGTCCTCATCGCTGAGTGCGCCGGCCTCGACCTCCGCCCCCACCGCGTTCGCCATGAGGCGGAACCAGGCCTCGCGTTCGGCCTCACCGATCACGTAGGGCTCGTGACGCATGCGCAAACGGGGGTGGCCTCGCTGTTCGCTGTAGGTCTGCGGGCCTCCCCAAAACTGAACGAGGAACAGTCGAAGCCGCTCACGGGCGCCATCGAGGTCGTCGGCTGGGTAGAGCGGGGCCAGAACGGGGTCGGCAATGACGCCGTCGTAGAAGCGATCGACGAGACGATCAAAGAATTCGGGATCCACCCGGTCGAACAACGGTTGCTCGAGTGGAATCTGGCGTCGCTCGTTCTCGGAAGTGTTCTCCCTCATGATGCGTCGAGAGCGGCGCGCACATCGGCGATAAAGGCGCCGGCACCTGCAGGGCCTTCACCGGCAACTACGCGTCGCATCAGGGCCGATCCAATGACACATCCATCGGCGACCTGACTGACCTCTGCTGCTTGTTGCCCGTTCGAGACGCCAACACCGACGAGCACAGGCTTGTCGGTAATTGCCTTCAAACGACGAGCGATTACAAGCGAGGACTCAGCAAGTGCATCGCGTTCACCGGTGACGCCAAGAAGTCCGACGGCATAGACAAAGCCGCGAGATCGAGCGACGACACGCGGGAGTCGTTCATCGGGAGCGGTGGGCGCAGCCAACATCACCGTTTCGATGCCGGCAGGATCGGCTGCAGTTGCCCATGG
>JALQSZ010000067.1 GCA_023264135.1 Acidimicrobiales bacterium | reverse complement strand
TGGTGGGATTCATTTTGGTGCTTTGGGCAGTTATCGAATCGCCGTCTTCGGGGCTCACGAATCCAAGTGTTGTGATGGCATTCTCGGCGGGCTTGGTCGTCGTCGCTGCATTCATCATTTGGGAACTGCGTATCGACCATCCGATGCTCAATATGCGGTTCTTTAAAAATCCGCGATTCACCGCAGCGAATATGGCAGTCACGCTCGTGTACTTCGCGATGTTCGGTCAGATGTTCGTCATGAATCAATACACACAGGTCGTGCTCGGATACTCGCCGCTTGAAGCTGGGTTGCGAATGATGCCGATGTCGATCGTGATGATCTGTGTTGCTCCGATGGCACCGCGGTTTGTGCATCGACTCGGAACCAAGATCGTTGTTGGTGGCGGACTCATTGTTGCGTCGGTTGGCGTCCTCATCGTTTCGATGGTGCCCACCTCGAACGGCTACCCCGTGCTGTTAGCGGGAATCATCGTTCTCGCCTTCGGCATGAGTTGTGTCATGGCCCCAGCGACCGAATCGGTCATGGGTTCGCTGCCTCGCGAAAAGGCCGGTGTTGGTTCGGCAATGAACGACACCACGCGCCAAATGGGTGGTGCACTCGGCGTCGCAGTGATCGGTTCGATTCTCGCTGCGATCTATCGACCCGGCGTTCAGTCAAATATGAGCGCCGCAGGAATTCCGCAAGCGCTTATTGATACGGCAAAGGAATCGGTGGGCGGCGCAGTGCTTCGGGCCGCGAATGCGCCGGGCGTTTCGCCGGAAATGGCAGCACAAATTCACCAAATCGCAGTGCAGCAATACGTCGATGGCATCCACATCGCGATGAAGATCGGTGCTGCAGTCGTTCTTCTTGCTGCGTTTGTGGTGTTCAAGTGGTTGCCGGCACTTGCTGCCGATGCTCGCAGTGAAGTGAGTGGTCCGCTCGATGGGCTTGCATCACTCACTTACGCCGAGGCGGAAGGCGCACTGGAAGCCGATCAAGTCGAACTCGATGAAGGTCAGGTGCGGTCATGAGCGTGGTCACGACCGAGAGGGCGAAGCCGGGTCGTCAGCGGAGCGAGGCCGCCGATAACGCCATTCTCGACGCGACCCTCGATCTGCTCGGCGAACACGGATATGCCTCGCTCACGATGGCGGCGGTTATCGCAAAATCCGGCGTCTCGTCGGCAACGTTGTATCGACGCTGGCCTACAAAGCAGGAACTCGTTGCTGCAGCGTTAGCAACATTGCACGCGGAAATTGTCGACATCGATACCGGTTCGCTGCGGACCGATGTCATTGCGATGGTGCACGCGTCGGCCGATGCGATGGCGGTTCGTCGCGAAGACATCGCCGATGATCTCGCCATCGAGCTTCGCCGTAACCCTGAATTTCGCGTTGCGGTGAACGAGAAGTTCATCCTTCCCCGTCGTCGCGTGATGGCGGCCATTGTCGAGCGCGCGCAGTTGCGCGGCGAACTCGGCGCATCCATCGATGCGGAAACGGCGTACGCGTTTATTGCCGGGCCGCTGCACAACCGGATGTATGTGCAAGGTAAGCCGTTAAGCGCAGCGTTCCAACGGACCGTTGCGACCGGTGCGCTTGCAGCGATGATCGCTGTTGCCGCTGAAGGATGATGCGTTAACCGGCAGTAATGCCGCGGTCGCTCGAGAAGATTGCGCCGTGGATGTTGGTGGAACCGGGAGCGGCAACGAGCGCTACGAGTTCGGCGATGTCGTCGGCCTCGCCTTGACCACGGAATCCCATGTACGGCGTCATCAGCTCAAAGTCGATTTCGGATGGGAACTGGAAGTTGTGCGTCAGGTTCGTCACGATGCCGCCCGGTGCAATTGCGTTGACGCGCAGAGTCGTTTTCGCAAACTCCATTGCCAGTGAACGAGTGAGTTGCACCACTGCACCCTTGGTCATGCAGTACGCCGTTGTGTAGGCCTGACCCATCAGTCCCGCGTTCGACGCAATGTTGACGATGTTGCCGTCGGAGGCGAGGAGATGGGGAATAGCGGCCTGACAGAAAAAGAACGGCGCATCCATGTTGATCGCCACCATGCGCCGATACTGAGCTTCGGTCATTTCGGTGAAATGAAAAGCACCAGCGATGCCCGCAATATTGGCGAGAACATCGAGCCGGCCAAATGCCTCGATCGCTTCGTCGATTGCGGCAACGCATTCGCCTCGTTCGCTGACGTCGCCAACTCGAGACACCGCAGTGCCACCGTCGGCGGTGATCATCGAAACGGTTTCTGCCAATGACTCTGCATTGACGTCATGGAGGAAGACCTCGGCCCCTTCGGCCGAGAGCCGAAGTGCTGTCGCTCGGCCGATGCCGGAACCTGCGCCAGTCAGGAAGGCAACCTTCTCGTTGAATCGTCCTGGAACCACGTACGGCATTTCGATCTCCTCGTCGGTGGACTGACGCAGATCGTCGCACATCGCCGATCTTCAGGTCGTCGGAGCGATTCAGGGTGCGCTGTGCGGGTGAAGTATCGGGGGGTCGTTCAATCGCGATACGTTGCCAAGGCGCTGCGTTGCCAAGGGGGCCCCGCAGGGGAGGAGTATTTCGATGGACATCAAGGCCGGTAGCCGACTCGCTTGCCCAGAGTGCAGCGTCGAACTTGTCGTGGTCCGTCCCCCGAGCGCTGCCGTTGTTCTCACCTGTGGTGGGGTCGAAGTTGTTGATGCAGCTGCCGATCGCCCTGGTGGCGGCCATGCCGATGCCGCTGGTGAAGGCACGCTGGTTGGCAAGCGTTATGCCGACGAGGACTCCGGCATCGAAGTTCTTTGCGCCAAGCCTGGCCCGGGCACCTTGGCAGCCGATGGCCGCGAGGTTCCTATTAAGGGTGCCAAGCCGCTTCCGTCCTCTGACTGATCAAAAGGCCAACGCGTGAACCTTTCGCTTCTGCTCGAGATGTCGGCATCGACACTCGAGGACCGTCCCGCGATCACCTCTGGATCGCGAACGATGACCTATGCGCAGCTCGACGCCGCGGCGCGTCGTTGTGCAGCAAAGTTCCTTTCGATGGGCGCAACTGGTGTCGTGTACTGCGGGACCAACGACGCGAGTTTCCCCGTTGCCGTCTTCGGCGCTGCATATGCCGGTCTTCCGTTTATCCCGTTGAACTATCGCCTCGGCGATGAACAGCTTCAACCATTGGTGGAAGCGAACCGCGGCGCAGTGATCATTGCGGAAACCACACAGGTTCCCGGTGCCGATTCCGACATGATTGTTCTGCGTTCGACGTTGCTTGATCCGTCGTTCTCGACCTCGGCCGATGTTGAACTTCCACCTTTTGTTGATCCGGAAGACGTCGCGATTGTTCTCTACACCTCGGGAACTTCAGGTACGCCGAAGGCTGCGTTGCTTCGCCATCGCCATCTCACGGCCTATGTGATTGGCACGGTGGAGTTTGCCGGTGCTGAACCTGAGCAAGCGGCACTCGTGACCGTTCCTCCGTATCACATCGCTGGGCTCGCGAATCTGTTGTCGAACATGTACTCCGGTCGACGAATTGTGTATCTCGAGTCTTTCGATGCACAGGTGTGGCTCGACACGCTTCGCAACGAACGCATTACCCAAGCGATGGTCGTGCCAACAATGCTCGCTCGCGTTGTTCAGCACCTCGACGGTTCTCCTGCCGATGCGCCGCATCTGGCAACGCTTTCGTATGGCGGTGCGCGCATGCCGCTTCCGGTTCTTGAGCAAGCGCTTGAGTTGTTTGTCGGCACGGGTTTTGTGAATGCCTACGGACTCACTGAAACCTCGTCGACCATTGCCTTGCTTGGACCGGAAGATCACGACGCAGCGTTTGCTGGCGATCCAGTCGCAAAGGTTCGCCTCGGTTCGGTCGGCAAAGTACTGCCCGGCATCGAGGTTGAAGTTCGCGACGAAGACGGAAACGTTTTGCCCGTCGGCGAACCAGGATTGGTCTTCCTCCGCGGTGAACAGGTTTCCGGCGAGTACGACGGTGGCAGCGTCATCGATGCCGAGGGCTGGTTCCCCACAAAGGATCGCGGCTGGATCGATGCAGACGACTATCTCTTCATCGAGGGTCGAGCCGACGACACCATCATTCGTGGTGGCGAGAACATTGCTCCGGCGGAAATCGAAGATGTTCTTCGCCGACACGACGCAATCGTCGATGCTGCAGTGGTTGGTATTCCCGACGATGAATGGGGCCAGCAGATCGCGGCAGTGGTTGTCGTTGCGCCAGGCAAGTCCGTTGGCGTCGATGAACTGCACGATTACTGCCAACTCCACCTTCGCAGTTCGAAGACGCCGTATCGCATCGAGTTCCGCGACGAACTTCCGCATACGCCCACCGGAAAACTTCTTCGCCGCGAGGTGCTCGCTGACCTCCTAGGGTGAGCATCCGCAGAACTTTCTCGTAGATTGAGCGTTGTGGACTTCACGCTCAACGACGAACAACTCGCACTGAAAGCCGAAGCCGAAGAGTTCGCCGTTGCCGCTGTCGCGAAGTACGGCCGCTTCAACGATTCGTGGTTATGTTCGTTTTCTCGCGAGTGCTCACAGGAACTTGCTGCTCACGGTTGGATCGGCATGACCTGGCCGAAGGAGTTCGGTGGCGGTGGACGCTCGCCCGTCGATCGCCTGATCGTGAGCGAAGCATTGATAACCGCTGGCGTTCCGATCGGAGCGACGTGGTTTGCAGATCGTCAAATGGGGCCAGGGCTTTACACCTTCGGCACCAGTGAACAGTGCGAGCGCTATCTCCCAGAAATCCTTGCTGGTGATGTCACCTGGTGCATCGGAATGTCCGAGCCCGATAGCGGTTCTGATCTCGCATCACTGAGCACCTCTGCAGTTCGTGACGGCGATGAATGGGTGATCAATGGTCAAAAGATCTGGACCTCGTTCGCGCACGAGTCGGACTACTGCTATTTGATTTGTCGTACCGAAAGCGTTCCCGGAAAACCGCATCTCGGGATCAGCGAAATCATCGTGCCGATGTCGACACCGGGCATCGAAGTCCGTCCGATTCGCGACATGGTCGATGCGCGCCACTTCAATGAAGTGTGGTTCGACAATGTTCGAGTTCCCGTTGGGAATTTGGTGGGTGTCGAGGGCAAAGCGTTCTCGCAAACGATGAAACAACTCGAGCATGAACGCGGTGGCATCGATCGGTTGGTGTCGAATCGAGCGCTGTACCTCGATGCGCTCGAGCGGGCCGACAGGTCGGACCCGCTCGTTCGTCAAGAAATTGCCGAGCTCGAGATTGGCTTCACTGTTGGTCGCCTCTTGGTGTACCGAAGTGTTCTCGGTCAAACGCCAGCTGGATTCGCGGCAGGTACGAAGTGCGTGTGTACCGAATACGAACAGCGAGTGGCGGACTTCGCGGCACGCGTGCTTGGCCCAGAAGCGCTGCTGCATTCGGAGTGGTCGACAGAAATCGCCTACGCGCCGGCCTACACGATCATGGGCGGCACCTCGAATGTCATGAGAAACATCCTCGGCGATCGGGTGCTCGGTCTGCCTCGCTAGCGGGATCGGCGCCGCAGCCCCGGAGCGGCAACAATGACGACATGATCTTGTTGGAAGTTGCTGATCGCGTCGCCACCATCACGTTGAACGATCCAGGTCGCCGAAACATCGTTTCGGCCGCGCTCAATGCGGCGGTTGTTGAGGGCATGAATGAACTCGAGGCCCGAGACGATGTCGGAGCAATCGTGGTGACTGGTGCTGCACCTGCGTTTTGTGCAGGTGCAGACCTCGACGATCTCGCGGCCTGCGATACCGAAGAGAAATTGCGCACGATCTATTCGGGGTTCTTACGCCTCGCGGAATCGCCGCTTCCAACCGTCGCAGCGGTGAACGGTGCGGCCGTTGGTGCAGGACTCAACCTCGCGTTGGCCTGCGATGTCATCCTCGCTGGAGCATCGGCCAAGTTCGACACTCGGTTCCTTCAGATCGGACTTCATCCCGGCGGTGGCAACACATGGCGGCTTCGTCGGATTACGGACTTACAAACGACGATGGCACTCGTGCTGTTTGGTGAAGTTGTCGATGGTGCAACAGCGGCCGAAATCGGGTTGGCATGGAAATGTGTTCCTGATGCAGAGCTCCTGACCGTCGCTCATGCGATGGCGGCGAAGGCGGCAGCTGGTCCATCAGAGGTTGTTCGCTCGATGAAGGCGACGATTTTGGCCAACGACGCAATCACCAACTCGAACGATGCAGTGTCGGCGGAACTGGGCCCCCAACTTGCGTCGCTGCGCGGTGATGCGTTTGTGGAACTGCTGGCCAAACTTCGTGCGCAGATCGCCTCGAAGTCCTGACTCGTGAGTTCCGCGTCGCCAGGCTGGGATCGCGCCGTTCGCTTCGCTGATCAGGTGATCGAACGTCATCGCGCGTGCAAACTTCCCTTCGTTGGCAGCGGAACTGACCTGCTTTCGCAGCGCGCATTGTTCACTGACTCCACACGAGGTGGTCGAGTTTCGATGGGCGGTCACTGCCGTCTTGTTGCCGTGGCCGATGGTTGGTGCGCGGTGCACCTCCCGCGTGCAGATGATCTTGAACTTCTTCCTGCATGGATCGGCGTCGACGCAGTTTCAGGCGAGATTCCGTGGTCATCCATCGACGCCGCACTTTCCGATCGGACAGGTGCCGATGTTGTGCAGGCAGCGCAGGAGCTCGGGCTGGCCGTCGCCCCACTTCCAACCGGTGACGATGAGCAATTGCGTGAGCGCGGCACGACGAACGCTGCCCGGCCATGGATTCAGCGACGTGTCGGAGAACGAAGTGAGACGTCGTTGCGCGGTGCGCGAGTCGTCAACCTGTCCTCGTTATGGGCAGGACCGCTCTGTGCGCGAGTTCTGACTGACGCTGGTGCCCATGTCGTCAACGTTGAGTCTTCGACTCGACCCGATGCATCACGAGATGGCGACCCTGCACTTTTCGACTGGCTTCACGCAGGGCAAGAGTTCGCGTCACTTCCATTCGAATCACCGTTGGGAGTGGCGGAACTCGTTGCGCTCCTCGAAAACGCCGATGTCGTGATCGAAGGGTCGAGACCGCGAGCGCTTGAACGACTGGGAATCGAGCCTTCAGCGTATGTATCGAAACGACCGGGCATGGTCTGGCTTTCGGTGACCGCGTACGGGCGATGCGGTCCGTGGCGCAATTGGAGCGGCTTCGGCGACGACGCAGCCGCCGCAGGAGGATTAGTTGATTGGTCGAGCGACGGCACTCCGAGTTTCGTCGGAGATGCCGTTGCCGACCCGCTAACTGGCTTGGTTGCTTCGGCGGTTGTCGCTGATGCGATGAATCGCGGCGGTGGCGTGACCATCGATGTGTCGTTACGCGAGGTCGCTCGCAGTGCGGCGCATGACGCCCGAGTGGTGTGGTGACGATGCGCACGGTCATTGCGAACGCGGAAGTGGATGGCCGACGCTCGGCAGTAGTGATTGAGGACGGTCGCATCGTCGAGCTCGCTGAATATGTCGATGTTTCGGGCGCCGAAGTCATTGATGCGCGTGGTGGCGCGCTTCTTCCTGGTCTCCACGATCATCATGTGCACCTACTTGGGATGGCGGCTCGTCGCGAGGGAGTCAATCTCGATGAACTCGCCGATGAACTCGCCGTCAATGATGCATTGCGATCTGCTGCTGAATCGGTTGGTGACGGCTGGGTGCGGGCATCGGGTTA
>JALQSZ010000066.1 GCA_023264135.1 Acidimicrobiales bacterium | reverse complement strand
AACACGCTCAACCGCAATGGCAAGCGCAAGCGCAACCGTCGTACCGGAACCTTCGGTCAACAGACGGGCCAGAAGCGTGCCTTCGTCACTCTCGCCGCCGGCGACCGCATCGAATTGTTCGAGGGGTAAGGAACCATGGCTCTTCGTAAGCGCAAGCCGACCAGCCCCGGTCGTCGTTTCCAGACGGTCTCCGATTTCGCGGAGATCACGAAGGATTCGCCGGAACGTTCGCTGGTCGTTCCCAAGAACCGCACTGGCGGTCGTAACTCTTACGGTCGTAAGACTGCTCGTCACAAGGGTGGCGGTCATAAGCAGCGGTACCGTCTTGTCGACTTCCGTCGCGTCAAGGACGGCGTTCCCGCCTCCGTTGCTGCGATCGAATACGACCCGAACCGCACCTGCCGCATCGCACTGCTGCACTACCACGACGGCGCGAAGAGCTACATCCTCGCTCCGAAGGGTGTGCAGGTTGGCGACATTCTGCAAAGCGGTCAAGGCTCCGACATCCGTCCCGGTAACGCACTTCCGTTGCGTTACATCCCGGTCGGTACCGTCGTGCACAACGTCGAGCTCAAGCCTGGTGGCGGCGGCAAGATGGCGCGCAGCGCTGGTATGAGCATTCAGCTCGTTGCGAAGGAAGGCGATTACGCCACCCTTCGTCTTCCCAGCACCGAAATGCGTCGCGTTCCGATCGACTGCCGCGCCACGGTTGGCGAGGTTGGTAACTCCGAACACGAACTCATCAAGATCGGTAAGGCCGGTCGTAACCGCTGGAAGGGCGTCAAGCCTCAAACCCGCGGTGTGGCCATGAACCCGGTCGACCATCCACACGGTGGTGGTGAAGGTAAGACCTCCGGTGGTCGTCATCCGGTGTCGCCTTGGGGCAAGCCCGAAGGTCGTACTCGCGACAAGACCAAGCCGTCTCAGAAACTCATTGTCCGTCGTCGCCGCACCCGCGGTTCACGGCGTTAGGAGAGGACGAAATGCCTCGCAGCCTCAAAAAGGGTCCGTTTGTCGACGACCATCTTCTCAAGAAGGTCGACGCACTCAACGAAACGAACGAGAAGAAGGTCATCAAGACCTGGTCTCGTCGTTCGACGATCATCCCCGAAATGGTTGGCCACACCATGGCCGTCCACGACGGTCGCAAGCACGTCCCGGTGTATGTCACCGAGGCAATGGTCGGCCACAAGCTTGGTGAGTTCGCCCCGACGCGAACCTTCAAGTTCCACGCCGGTCAAGAGAAGAAGGGACGCCGCTGATGGCCTTCGGTGCGAAGACCAACGAGCGTCCGGGCGTGCGCGCCGAGGTCAAGTACGTCCGTTCATCGGCGTACAAGGCCCGTGAGATCCTTGATCTCATTCGCGGACTTCCGGTTGCCCGAGCACTTGAGGTGCTCGAAATGGCCGAACGTGACATCGCTCGCGTTGTCCTGAAGTGCCTCGAGTCGGCAATCGCCAACGCCGAGCACAACAACCAGATTCCTGCCGACGAGCTGTACGTCTCGGCATGTTTCGCTGACGAAGGCCCGACGCTCAAGCGTTGGCGTCCCCGTGCTCGTGGCCGCGCCACTCGCATTCGTAAGCGCACCTGTCACATCACGATCATCGTGAGCCGTTTGTCGGCCGACGATCTTGAGAAGCTTCGTGAACGCGAAGCCGCAAGCGGTCGTGTCTCTGGCGGACGCGCTGCAGCCGAAGCTCGTCGTGAACGCGTTGCTCGCAGCCGTCAGGCCAAGGCCGAGCGCAAGGTCGAAGAAGAGCATGATCACGATCACGATCATGACCATGACCATGACCATGACCATGACCACGGTCATGACCACGATCACGCGGAGCACGACGAAGACGTCGCCGTTGAAGCAGTAGCCGACGAAGCCGTCGAGACCGACGGGAAGGAAGACTGATGGGTCAGAAGGTCAACCCGTACGGGTTCCGCCTCGGCGTGACCACCGACTGGAAGTCGCGTTGGTTTGCCGATCGTCGCGAGTACTCCGACAATCTCATTCAGGATTGGAAGATTCGCGATTACCTCATGACGCAGCTGCCGCACGCCGCGATCAGCCGTGTCGAGATCGAGCGCACACGCGACCGTCTTCGCGTCGACGTGCACACCGCTCGTCCCGGCATCGTTATCGGTCGTCGTGGTGCAGAAGCTGATCGCCTTCGTGCCGGTCTTACCAAGATCTCTGGCAACAACAAGGTGCAGCTCAACATCCAGGAGATCAAGCAGCCCGAACTCGACGCTGCATTGATCGCGCAGGGTGTTGCCGATCAGCTCGCTGGTCGTGTCGCTTTCCGTCGTGCCATGAAGCGCGCTGTGCAGAACGCACAGAAAGCTGGTGCGCTCGGTATCCGCGTGCAGTGCTCGGGTCGTCTTGGTGGCGCCGAAATGTCACGTACCGAGTGGTACCGCGAAGGTCGCGTCCCGTTGCATACGCTTCGCGCCGACATTGACTACGGCTTCCGCGAAGCAAAGACCACCTACGGACGCATCGGCGTGAAGGTGTGGCTCTACAAGGGCGACATCCTTCCGTACAAGAGCGTGCTCGACGACAAGGCAACCCGCGAAGCAGCAATGGCGGTTGGCGAAACCTCCGGTGACGCTCGTCCCCGCAAGGTTGTGTCCTCGGCTGCTGGTCGTAAGCGCGATGCCGATTCCGAATTGGTCGAAGACATCGAAGCAACCCCGCTGGTGAAGGAAGCCGATCCCGAGCTCGAGCGCCTGCTCGCCGAGGAAGAAGAGATCGAGCGTTCAACTCGCCAGCACCACGAAACCCCGCACTTCCGTCCCGGGGATGGTGACTGAACATGTTGATGCCCAAGAAGGTCAAGCACCGCAAGCAACAGCGCGGTCGTATGAAGGGTCAAGCCAAGGGTGGAACCGAAGTCACGTTTGGTGACTACGGCATCCAGGCACTCGAGCCGGGGTGGATCACCGCCCGTCAGATCGAAGCCGCCCGTATCGCGATGACTCGTCACATCAAGCGTGGCGGCAAGGTCTGGATCAACGTGTTCCCAGACAAGCCCGTTACCCAAAAGCCCGCCGAAACCCGCATGGGTTCCGGAAAGGGAAATCCCGAACGTTGGGTCGCCGTGGTCAAGCCCGGTCGCATCATGTTCGAACTGTCCTACAACGACCCCGAGATCGCCCGCGCGGCAATCGACCGGGCCATCCAGAAGCTGCCGATCAAGGCTCGCTTCGTTGCTCGTGAGGAGTCCTTCTGATGGCAAAGACCAAAGAATCACTCCGCGACATCAGCGACGGCGAACTGCTCGACAAGTTGGCTTCAGCGAAGGAAGAACTTTTCAACCTCCGCTTCCAGCACGTCACCGGTCAGCTCGACAACACCGCACGTCTCGGTGTGGTCCGCAAGCAGGTTGCTCAGCTCAACACTGAATTGCGTACCCGCGAGATCGCCGCAGCCGAAGCGCTGTCGAAGAACGAGGAGAACGCCTGATGGCTGAGGAAACCACGGCCACCGAGCGCGCCAATCCGCGCAAGATCCGCGAGGGAACGGTCGTTTCGACCTCCATGGACAAGACCGCAGTCGTCGCAGTGACCGACCGCGTGCGTCACCCTCGCTACAACAAGACCGTTCAGCGCACGAACAAGCTGTACGTTCACGACGAGACCAACGATCTCAACGTCGGCGACAAGGTTCGCGTGCAGGAGACCCGCCCGCTCTCCAAGACGAAGCGCTGGCGCGTCCTCGACGTGGTGGAGCGTGCACGATGATCCAGCAGGAATCCCGACTTCGGGTTGCCGACAACAGTGGTGCGAAGGAAGTTCTTTGCATCAAGGTTCTCGGTGGCACGCGTCGCCGTTACGCCTCGATCGGCGACATCTTTGTCGCCACGGTCAAAGACGCCATTCCTGGCGCTGGCGTGAAGAAGGGCGATGTCGTCAAGTGCGTCGTCGTTCGCGTCAAGAAGGAAAAGCGTCGTCCAGACGGTTCCTATATCAAGTTCGACGAGAACGCTGCAGTTCTCATCAATGACAACTTGCAGCCGCGTGGCACTCGCATCTTCGGCCCAGTGGGTCGCGAGCTGCGTGACAAGAAGTTCATGCGAATCGTCTCACTCGCCCCGGAGGTGTTGTGATGAAAATCCGCAAGGGCGACCGCGTTCAGGTGCTGTCCGGTAAGGACCGCGGCAAGACCGGTACCGTCACTCGATCCATTCCCGAAAAGGGAAAGGTCATCGTCGACGGTGTCAACATCGCCAAGAAGCATCAGAAGCCCGTTAGCCAGACCAACACCGGCGGCATCATCGACAAAGAGATGCCCATCCCGGCATCGAACGTCGCGATCGTGTGCAACTCGTGCAAGAAGCCGACCCGCATCGGTTATCGCTTCGAGCCCGATGGCACCAAGGTCCGGATCTGCCGCAAGTGCGAAGGAGACCTCGCATGAGCACCGCAACCACAACTGTTCCTCGTCTCAAGACCCGCTACAACGATGAGATCCGTGCCCAACTTAAGGACACGCTCGAACTCGGCAACATCATGCAGGTCCCGCGTTTCGAGAAGATCGTGATCAACTCGGGTGTTGGTAAGGCACTCGCTCAGTCTTCGCTGATCGATGGCGCCGTGCGCGACCTCGAACTGATCACCGGCCAGAAGGTCATCGTGACCAAGGCCAAGAAGTCCATCGCCGGTTTCAAACTGCGCGAGGGCAATGCCATCGGTGTGAAGGTGACCCTTCGTGGCGATCGCATGTGGGAGTTCTTCGACCGGCTCATCAGCCTGGCGATTCCCCGCATCCGCGATTTCCGTGGACTGTCGCCGAAGTCCTTCGACGGACACGGCAACTACACCTTTGGTCTTCCCGAACAGCTCATGTTCCCGGAGATCGATTACGACAAGGTCGACGTCCCCCGCGGCTTCGACATCACCATCGTGACCACTGCCAAGACCAATGCCGAGGGCAAAGCCCTACTCGATGCTTTCGGCTTCCCGTTCAAGCGTGAGGGGCAGCAGTAATGGCCAAAAAGGCGCTCGTTAATAAGCAACGTCAGACCCCGAAGTTCAAGGTCCGTGGTTACACCCGTTGCCAGAAGTGCGGACGGCCTCGTGCTGTGTACCGCAAGTTCCAGCTCTGCCGTGTTTGCCTGCGCGAACTCGGACACGCTGGCGAAATTCCTGGTCTCAAAAAGGCCAGCTGGTAAGGGAGGCGACGACATGACAATGACAGATCCCATCGCCGACATGCTCACCCGCATCCGCAACGCGAACACCGCGATGCACGATGAGGTTCGCATGCCCTCTTCCAAGGTGAAAGAAGCACTCGCACAACTCCTCCTTTCCGAGGGCTACATCGAGAGCTTCACCGTTGCTGACGACCCGAACCGTCCTGGTTCAGTCCTCACCGTCACCATGAAGTACTCGCCCGAACGCAAGCGCGTCATCTCTGGTGTCAAGCGCGTGTCGAAGCCGGGCCTCCGTGTGTACACCAAGGCCGACAAGATCCCCCGGGTTCTTGGCGGATTGGGTGTCGCTGTCCTGTCCACCAGTCAGGGTCTGATGACCGACCGTGAGGCGCGCAAGCGTCGCATGGGCGGCGAGATCCTGTGCTTCGTTTGGTAAGGGGCTGACATGTCACGAGTAGGACGCGCTCCTATCGCGGTTCCGGCCGGCGTCGAGGTTTCGATCGCTGGTCAGCACATCACCGTGAAGGGTTCCAAGGGAACACTTGAACGCGACATTCCCGGTGAGATCACCATCCGTCAGGAAGGTACCGAACTCATCGTTGAACGTCCGAACGACGAACGTCAGAACCGTGCGATGCACGGCCTGGTTCGTTCGCTCGTCAACAACATGGTGATCGGTGTGAGCACCGGCTTCACCAAGGAACTTGAAATCATTGGCGTCGGTTACCGCGCCACTGCGAAGGGCGACACTGCGCTCGACCTCGCACTTGGTTTCAGTCATCCGGTGAGCGTTGTTGCACCGGCCGGCATCACCTTCGAGGTTCCCGCACCGACCCAGATTCTGGTCAAGGGCACCGATAAGGAAACTGTTGGTCAGGTCGCCGCTGACATCCGTGCAATCCGTAAGCCTGAGCCCTACAAGGGCAAGGGTGTCCGGTACAAGGGCGAATACGTTGCCCGCAAGGCCGGCAAGGCAGGTAAGTAGACATGAGCGACAAAGCACAGCAAAAGCGCAACGCGCGAATCCGTCGTCACCGTCGAGTGCGCAAGCAGGTGCGTGGCACCGAATCGCGTCCTCGTATGGCGGTCTACCGCTCCAATCGCCACATCAACGCACAGATCATCGACGACATCAGCGGTCGCACCATCGCCGCTGCTTCGTCGGTGGAAACCGGTGTCGCCACTGGTGGCACGAGCAACATCGCTGCAGCAACCGCGGTCGGCAAGCTTCTTGCTGAACGTGCGAAGGCTGCGGGTATCGACAAGGTCGTGTTCGATCGCGGTGGATTCCTCTACCACGGTCGTGTTGCCGCCGTTGCCGATGCCGCCCGAGAAGCTGGACTGGAGTTCTGATGGCCCTCAACGCTGACGCTCTCGCACTTCGCGAGTCACGCGTGATCAACATCAATCGAGTTGCCAAGGTCGTCAAGGGCGGTCGTCGTTTCTCGTTCACCGCACTTGTGGTGATCGGTGACGGTGCCGGCCATGTCGGACTCGGTTACGGCAAGGCCAAGGAAGTTCCGCTGGCCATTCAGAAGGGCACCGAAGAGGCTCGCAAGAACCTGTTCAAGGTGCCGTTGGCTGGCTCGACCGTGACCCACCCAATCGTTGGTCGCATGGGCGCCGGACGCGTGCTGATTCAGCCCGCCGCTCCTGGTACCGGTGTGATCGCCGGTGGTGCTGCTCGCGCCATTCTCGAAGAGGCCGGCATTCACGACGTTCTGTGTAAGTCACTTGGCTCCTCGAACCACATCAACGTGGCTCGCGCGACCATCGCTGGCTTGCAGGGACTGAAGGATCCCAACGAGGTCGCTCGACTTCGTGGACTTTCACCCGAAGAGTTCGTACCCAAGGGCATGCTCGAAGCGTTCAAGCTCTCCGAGCGTGGACCGCACGTCCCCAATGAGGTCGCGTGATGGCTGCACTCAAGGTCACCCAGATCAAGTCGTCGATCGGCACCAAGCCCAAGCACCGCGGAACACTGCGTGCGCTTGGTCTTCGTGGCATCGGCAAGACCAACACCCTTCCCGACCGTCCCGAGATCCGCGGCATGATCGCTCGTGTCCCGCATCTCATTACGGTTGAAGAGGTCGAGCTCGGCTCGACCAGCAAGTGAGGACATCGTGAAGATTCATGATCTCAAGCCCGCTGAGGGCTCAAACCGTCGCCGCAAGCGCGTCGGCCGCGGCATTGGTGGCAAGGGCGGCAAGACCGCAGGCCGCGGTACCAAGGGCCAGGGCGCACGTACGACCATCCCCGCTCGTTTCGAGGGTGGTCAGATGCCTCTGCACATGCGTGTGCCGAAGCTTCGTGGCTTCAACAACCCCTTCCGCGTCGAATACCAGGCCATCAACCTCGACTCGATCAACGATTCAGGTCTCGACATCGTCGACCCGGTTTCGTTGTTGTCGAAGGGCCTCGTCGGCAAGGGCTCGCTCGTCAAGGTGCTTGGTCGCGGAGAAATCAGCCGCGCCGTCACCGTGCGTGCGCACTCCTTTTCGAAGTCAGCTGAAGCGGCCATCAC
>JALQSZ010000065.1:7448-7689 GCA_023264135.1 Acidimicrobiales bacterium | reverse complement strand
ACCGAGCACGAGTCGCTCGGTCGGAAGCACCCCGAGGCACAGCACATTCACGAGTGGATTACCCGTGTACGTCGCGTCGAAAACGGTTTCGCCACCAATCGTGGGAACACCAACGGAGTTTCCGTAACCCGACACGCCGCTCACGACACCTTCAGCAATCCAGCGACTCCGAGGATCATCAAGAGGACCGAAACGCAACGGATCCATGAGCGCGATCGGTCGCGCACCCATCGTGAAGATG